>JALYMD010000001.1 GCA_030773875.1 Chloroflexota bacterium
CCCCCCCACCCCTCACACCCCACGATGAGAGGCGCCATGATCCGCGCATTCCGATCGCGTCGATCCACCGCCGGCGGCGTTGGCACGTCCCAGGTCAACACCCGGCGCGGTGCTCTCCGGCTCAGCCGCTACACCTACCTGCTGATGCTGGCGCCCGGCCTGGGCATGTATCTGGTCTTCATCATCTGGCCGTTTGTCGATAGCATCCGCATCAGCTTCTATGACTGGAGCGGGCTCGGCCCGATGACCGACTTCGTCGGGCTCGGCAACTACACGAACCTCTTCAACCGGGCGCCGATCGACCGGCAGCTCAACAATGCGCTCCTCAATACCATTCAGGTCTTTGCCCTGAGCACGGTGCTGTCCACCGGTGTGGGGCTGCTGTTCGCGCTGATCCTCAGCCGCAAAGTGCGGGGGGCGAGAGCCTACCAGGCGCTCTACTTTATGCCCAACACGCTCTCGGTCGTGGTCGTCGGTTTTCTGTGGAACTTGTTGCTCAACCCGCAATTCGGCGCTGTGAACGCAGTCCTGCGCGGAGTAGGGCTCGACGCGCTGACCCGACCCTGGCTCGGTGACCCCAATCTGGCCTTGCCATCGATCATCGCCGTCAGCGCCTGGGCAAATCTCGGGTTTCCCCTCCTGATCTTCCTCGCCGCCATCCTCGGAATTCCCTCCGATCTCATTGAAGCCGCGCGGCTCGACGGCGCCAGTGAGCTACGGGTGATCGGGTCAATCGTGGTCCCGCTGCTCTGGCCGACCATGATCACCATGATCGCGTTGAACTTCATCGCGTCCATCAACTCCTTTGAGCTGATCTTTGCCATGGAAGGAGCCGAAGGCGGCCCGTTCTTCGCGACCGACGTGTTGGGCACGTTGTTCTACCGGATGGCATTCGGTGGCTTCGGTGGTACCTACGCCGGCTTGGGGCTCGGCGCCGCGGCGGCCCTCGCCACCCTGATGCTCCTGATCGTCCTGCCCGTGTCGGTGCTCGTCATCTTGTTCCAGCGGAGGGTATCCCATGAGTATTAGGTCGACGGGTATCGACTGGTTGCCGCGACGGCGCCCGTCCGGCGGTCGGCTCGTCATCGCCGGCCTGCTCCAGCTCGTCTTGCTGGCCTATGCCGCGGTGGTCGTCTATCCGCTCCTGATTATGGTGGTCTCGTCGTTGAAGACGACCGGCGAGATCTTTCAGAACCCGCTCGATCTGATCCCAGAGAGCATCCGGCTCGCGAACTATGCGGAGGCGTGGAACCAGGCCAACTTCGCCACGTACTTCAAGAACAGCGTCTTCGTGAGCGTTGTCTCGGTGGTGGTCATCCTGTTCTTCGGGTCCATGGCGGCCTACGTGCTGGCCCGCTTCCCTTTCCCAGGCAACCGCTTGATCTATCTCCTGTTCCTGGCCGGGTTCATGATCCCCATCCGGCTGGCGATCGTGCCGCTCTTCATCATGATGCGCGACCTCCGCCTGCTCGACACGCTCTGGTCGCTCGTCTGCGTCTACGTCGCCGGCGGCATGCCCTTCACGATCTTCCTGCTCGTCAACTTCTTCCGGCACATCCCGCGGGATCTGGAGGACGCTGCCGTAATTGACGGCGCCGGCCCGTTCCAAGTCTACTATCAGATCATGTTGCCGCTGGTGCGCCCGGCCCTGGCGACGGTCGGACTCTTCCACTTCCTGAACGTCTGGAACGACTTCTTCTTCCCGCTCATCTTCATCCGCTCGGAGGAACTGCGTACCATTCCGCTCGGCATCAGCACGTTCTTCGGTGAGTACTCGAACGACTGGGCGCTGCTGTTCGCCGGGCTGAGCATCTCGATCGTGCCGGTCATCATTGTCTACCTGCTGACATCGAAGCAGTTCATCTCCGGCCTGACCGCGGGCGCGATCAAGTGACCCACGCCCAGTCTGCAACGTCAGGCGCAGCGGCGCTCCGCGGTGCCCTCATGGGACCGATCGCGCGAACGATGCGGCTCGGCATAGACGGGGGCGTCTTTCCGGGCGGAGTCGTGCTCGTGCGCCACCGCAACGAGATCGTGTTTCACGAGGCCTACGGACACTCGGTGACACACCAGGACGCCCACACGGTCTCGGCGCACCCGGTGAGGACCAGGCGCGAAACCGTGTACGACCTCGCCTCAATCACCAAGCTGTTCACCGCCACCTGTGTGATGCGGCTCGTTGACGAGGAGCACATCCGGCTGGATGACCCGGTCGCCTCCCATCTGCCTGGATTTGCGGTCAACGGCAAGGCGGACGTGACCGTCCGCCAGTTGCTCGCGCACGTCGCCGGACTGCCCTACGAGCGGCTGTGGGAGACGGCTCCGACGCCGGAAGCTCGCCGGCAGCGCGTCCTGGCGATCAAGCCCGAAGGACCCGCCGGAACCTCCTACGTCTATCACGACACAAACTTCATCGTCCTCGGCATGCTGATCGAACAGGTCGACGGGCACCCGCTCGATCGCGCGATCGCGGCGCGGATCCTCCGTCCGCTCGGCCTGGACCAAACCGGGTACGGACCGCCGGGGGCAAGTACACCCGGGGTTGCCGCCACCGAGGATGAGTCGTACGTTGGGAGGGGGATGGTATGGGGAGAGGCGCATGATGAGAACGCCTGGTCGCTCGGCGGGGTTGCCGGTCATGCCGGTCTCTTTGGTTCAGCACGGGACCTCTCCATCTTTGGCCAGGCCTACCTCAACGGCGGCGCATTTGGTGCCTTCATGCTGCTCAAGCCCGACACCGTGGCCGAGATGACCCGCAATCAGATCGGCCGTCTCGGCAGCCGCGGCCTGGGATGGCAGCTCAACGCCCCGCACTACATGGGCAGCCTCGCATCGCCCGAGACCTATGGTCATACAGGGTTCACCGGGACCTCGATCGTGGTCGATCCGCGGCGGGACCTCGTGGTGGTGCTCCTGACCAACCGCGTGCATCCCACCCGCCATGGACGCGATGTGAATCCAACCCGTCAGGCTGTGGCGAACGCGGTGCTGGCGGCAGCCGATGCCGCGTAGCCGCTGGAGGAGCGAAATGCTCACCGGATTGAACGTGTTCCTGGACAAGGGCCTGCCCCAGCTCACCGGGAAGCGAGTCGGCCTGATCACCAACCATACGGGCATCGACTGCCGCCTCCGGAGCACCATCGACGTGCTGCAAGGCCTGGAGAGCATCGAGCTGGCCACCCTCTTTGGCCCTGAACACGGTGTACGCGGCGACGCCCAGGCAGGCGTCGAGGTGAGCGGGGCCGTCGACCAGCACACGGGGTTGCCGGTTCACAGCCTGTATGGCGAGACCCAGACCCCGACGCCTGCCATGCTGGAGGGGCTCGATGCGCTGATCTTCGATATTCAAGATGCGGGTGTCCGGTTTTACACCTATCTCTCGACGATGGCCTATTCCCAAGCGGCGGCGGCGGCAGCGGGACTCGCGTTCGTGGTCCTCGACCGGCCAAATCCCATCTCCGGCACACGAATCGAGGGGAATGTCCTCGATCCCGACTTCCGATCGTTTGTCGGTGCTCACCCCATACCAATCCGGCACGGCCTGACCTTCGGTGAGCTGGCGCGGCTGTTCGCGGCCGATGGAGGGTTGCCTGAGCCCGTCGTCGTGCCGATGCAGGGCTGGTGGCGCGAGCAGTGGTTCGACGAGACCGGCCTCCCCTTTGTTCTCCCATCGCCGAACCTACCGACGCTGGACTCACTCACGCTCTATCCCGGAACGTGCCTCATCGAGGGTACCAACGTCTCCGAGGGACGGGGCACGACCCGCCCCTTCGAGTTGGTCGGTGCGCCCTGGTTGGACCCGTTCCGACTCGCCGAGGATCTGGAGCGGCGGAACCTGCCCGGCGTCGCTTTTCGGCCGACCTACTTCACCCCGACCTTCTCCAAGCATGCTAACGTCTCCTGCGGCGGTGTGCAGATCCACATTCGCGACCGCGAAGCGATGCGCCCGGTGCAGCTTGGCGTCCATCTCCTGCATGCCCTCCGCGGTCTGAGCCCCGACGCCTTCGCCTGGCGGGAAGGCCGTGAGGGGCAATACTCCATCGATCTGCTGCTCGGCAGCGACCGTCCACGCCGGGCGCTCGATCGTGGAGCGAGTGTTGCCGAGGTAACGACCGATTGGGACAAGGAGGCGCTGGAGTTTGAGGAGCGGCGGCGACCGTTCTTGCTCTATGGCTAGGCCAGGTGCTGAAGTCCGCCAGCGCGGGGTCGTGCTCGGCACGTTGGGGCACTGGATACCACAGAGGTGGGCATGACCACCGGAGCAGAGGTCTTGATGATCATCGGCGCCCATGCCGGGGACGCTGAAGTCATGGCCGGTGCAGTTGCCGCGCAGCATGTCCGTGATGGCGGCAAAGCCATCCTGGTCCATCTCACGCTCGGTGAGCGGGGACACGGACGGCTGAGCCAGCAGGAGTACGCGCGCCAGAAAGCCGATGAGGCGCAGGCGTTCGGCCGGGCGATCGGCGCGGAGGTCGTGGTTCTTCCCTACGGCGATGCCGAGCTAGTGGCGACTGACGAGGCCAAGCTGCGGGTCTGCGACGTGATCCGGGAGCACCGGCCGGCCGCTCTGGTCACACACTGGCACGGTTCGATCCACCGCGACCACGCGATTTGCTCCACCATCGTCGAGGACGCGCTCTTTTACGCCGGCCTCCCCTCGATTGAGCGGGATTATCCCGCCCACAACGTGGGCCTGCTCTGCTTCGGCGAGAACTGGGAAGACCCGATCGGGTTCCACCCTGAACTCTACGTCGATGTTGCCCCATCCTACGACGCGTGGGTCGAAGCCATGCAGGCGTACGAACTCTTCCGGGGCACGATCTCGACGTTTCCGTATCTCGACTACTACCGAACGCTCTCCCGACTCCGTGGCATAGAAGCCGGGAGAGAGCGGGCGCAGGCGTTCATGATGCCGCCTGGCCCGGCGCGGCGGCAGATCGTGGAGAGCTTCTCTCAAACTCGGTTCGTCAAGATGACCGCGGCGTCGATCGTGCAGGCGAGGGAGCAATGATCGACGGGCACGGAAGAGACGCCCGGTGTGTTGAGTATGTTTCGGCTGACATGGTTGCCGACGCTGGAGCTGCCCGGGGGGCGCCAGGCGGCGGAGAAGATGCTTTGGACTCAGAACATCGGAGTGGGCGTCGGTGAAGATAGGACTCGAGGCGTTCCTCGCGGGCGATCTCCGACGGGCGGTGGGCCGACGAGCCGGGCTGATCACGAATCACACCGGAGTAGACCAACACCTGCGGAGCAGCGTGGAGTTGCTCCGCGCCGCCGACGGTATCGAGCTGGTTGCCCTGTTCGCCCCTGAGCATGGCTTATGGGGCGAGGCCCAGGCCGGAGTCGAGGTTTGCGGACACGTCGATCGGCGCACCGGCCTCCCCGTCTACAGCCTCTATGGCGAGATGCACAGACCGACCCCGGACACACTGGAAGGCCTGGACGTGGTGATCTTCGACATCCAGGACCTGGGCGTCCGCTACGCGACGCGCCTGACTATCATGGCGCAGGCGCAGGAGGCCGCGGCCTCAGTGGGCATCGATTTCATGGTCTTCGACCGCCCCAACCCCATTTCGGGCGTGCGCGTTGAAGGCAACTTGCTTGAGCCCGGCTTTGCGTCCCTCATCGGCTGCCATCCCATCCCGGTGCGCCATGGGATGACTGTCGGTGAGCTGGCCCGTCTCTTCGCGGCGGAGCGCCGATGGCCCGAACCTATCGTGGTGCCGATGGAGGGCTGGCGGCGCGAGTGGTGGTTCGACGAGACTGGTCTCCCCTGGGTCCCGCCGTCGCCGAACTTGCCGACATTAGATTCGGTCACGCTCTATCCGGGGACGTGTCTCCTGGAGGGCACCAACCTTTCCGAGGGCCGCGGCTCGACTCGGCCGTTCGAGATCGTCGGCGCGCCCTGGCTTGACCCTTTCGAAGTCGTGAAGGAACTAGAGGGACGACACCTAACAGGGGTCGCGTTTCGGCCGACCTACTTCACCCCGACCTTCTCGAAACACATGGATACGATGTGCGGTGGAGTCCAGGTGCACATTCTGGATCGCAATGCGGCACGACCGGTCGAGGTGGGCATTCACCTGCTGCATGCTATGCGGACCTTGAGCGGGGACGCGTTTGAGTGGCGCCAACGCGTGGACGGACGCTACAAGGTCGACCTGCTGTCCGGCAGCGATCGTCTCCGGAAGGCATTCGATGAGGGCGCGGAGGCAGGAGACCTGCTTGCTGGCTCGGCCCACCAGGCGAGAGCTTTCGAGAACCGGCGGCGCCCATTCCTTCTATACGGGTAACCGGCGTCTGAGGAAAACTGGCGAGCTTGCCAAATGGATGTCGAGTTGGGGACTCGCTGGGACGGGGCAATGCATCGATACTGGCTGGGGTGAGCGGATCCGTATCAACGGGGCCCCCATGGACGAGGTTGCCGGTGCGGCCCAAGCCGGAGCACCTCGGCCAGATATACGCGGCCCGATTTTCTCATCGGGACTGCAGACGACGGCGAGGTAAAGGGACTGGCACATGCCGCTGTACCGCAAGAGTCATCAGGGGCAGTTCGTCTCCTTCGAGGAAACGCCGTTCCAAGATATGGAGAAGGCCCTAGAGGACTGGATCGAGGCCAACCCCCACCTGCTGTTCGAAGACGAACCTATCGCCATCATCGCCCGTCAGCCGCGGACCGAGTTCGGCAAGTACGCCGACCTGGTCGGAATCGACGAGTCGGGCGCTTGTGTTGTCGTGGAGCTCAAGCGCGGTGACGCACCCCGTGAGGTTATCGCGCAAGCTCTCGAGTACGCGGCGTGGGTGGACTCGCTGACCCGGAGCGGGCTCGATGACCTGGCTCGTGACTATGCGGCCCGACACGGTGCGAACGTGGAGGGTCTCGTGGATGTCTACCAGCGGGCGTTCTTGCCGCAGGATGAGGATGAGGTGGGAGCCGTCGATCCGCTGGACCGGATCACCTTCAACCACCGCCAGCGCATCGTGATCATCGCCGAGCGCATCTCGCGCGAGGTGGAGCAGACGTTGCGGTACCTGAGGACGAAGCTGGGCGTAGACATCACTGGACGGGAGTTCCGGGTCCACCAGGCGGGGGAAGAATTGATCCTGGAAACCAGTTCAATCGTCGGGCGTGAAGCGACTGCCGTGGCAGCCGAGAAGAGTCCCACCGTTTCAGGCATCGAGGCCGACGACTCCATCCGCCTCCGGGTGGAGACTGACTTCGTCAAGCGCGCCGTCACCTCCATCGAGGACTGGATCGCCAGCCTCAATGACTCACCGCTTGACGTGCATCACCGCCGTGGCTCAGAGCATGCCATTCGTCTTCGCGGCAGGGAGATCGCCTCCTACTATTACGCTAGGCGCTGGCTCTATTGCGTGCTCCTCAATCCATCGGATACCGAGAAAGCGTCCCTCCATTCGCGCCTCAGCAAACCCGAGGAGGTGAAGGAGGTTCCTCAAGGGGTTCGCTTTCACCTGGCGACTGATGCCGACCTTGAGGTGCTGCAGGAGATACTACTGAGGCGGGCCGCTGGAGTTGCCCCGCTACGGTGGACACTCGATCATTGGGCACTCGATGCTCATGAGGAGATGTTCCCGTGGCACACACCCGCCCAGTCTACCCTCCGGAGTTCAGGGCCGAAGCTGTGGACCTGGTCCGCAGGAGCGACAAATCCCTGGCCACCCTCGCCAAGGATCTCGGGGTGGCAGATCAAACGCTGCGCAACTG
>JALYMD010000002.1 GCA_030773875.1 Chloroflexota bacterium
GAGGATGCCTAGCCCTCGACCGCCTTCAACTGCTCAAGGATCGGCTCGGCTGCCTCTTCGAGATTCGCCTTGACCTGCTCGAAGGTTGGCTGGACCTCCGCCTGGTTGACGGTGATCTGTTCCAACCCATCGCCGATGATCCTGTCGCCAGCCGGAATGAAGCGGCGCGCTGGATCCTGCGGCTGGGTGATCGCGAGCTGCTCGACCGCCGTCCGGAAGTTCGGCTTTGTCTCGTAGAACGTCTGCATCTCCGGGCTTTCAGCGGCCGACTTCCGCACCGGCATGTAGCCGGTGTTCTGGGACCAGAAGGTCGTGATCTCCGGAGAGGTGGCGAACGCTATGTACTTGAAGGCCGCTTGCTGCTTCTCCTTCGGAGAGGTGCTCAGGATGCCGAGGCCGGCCCCGCCAGTCGGGCAGCCCGGATTGACCTCCGAGGGCAGGAACGCGGTCCCGAAATCGAACTTCGCGTTCGCGATGATCGTGCCCATGGTGCCGGTCGACTGCATGATCGACGCCGTGACCCCGTTGATGAAGTCCGTCGTCCGATCCTGGGACGCCGTGGACCACCCGCCCGTGACCGTCGAGCGGAGCCACTCACCCGCCTTGATCGAGTTTGGCTCGGTGATCCGGATATTGAAGTCCTCATCGGAGTAGGCACCGCCGAAGGCCCAGATGGTGCCCTGGAACGGCCAGGAGAGGTAGTCCACGGCCGGGGCGTGGAGGAACCCCCACTGGGTGACGTTACTGCCTTCCTTCTTGAGCAGCTTCGGTCCCCACTCGGCGAACTCGGTGTAGGTCTTAGGTCCGCGATCCTCCAGACCGGCCGCTTCCCACATCTGCTTGTTGTAGTAGAAGAGCGGGGTCGACCGCGCAAAGGACATCCACCACTGCTTGCCCTGCCGCTGTCCCTCAGTCAGGAACGACTCGACGTAGTCGCTGGTGTCGAGCTCCTCGGCGGCGATGAACTCGTCCATCTGGGCGAGATACTGGTTCGCGTAGAACCGGAACCAGTTCGCCTCGGACAGCGTGGCGAGGTCCGGCGCCTGACGGGCCTGAAGCGCCGCGATCACCTTCTGGGCCGTCTCCTCGTAGGTGCCCTGGAACTGGTACTCGACCACGACATCCTGCTGCGACTCGTTGAACCGCTTGATGACTTCCTGCTCGACCTCGCCGTTCTTGCCGCCGAACGCGCTCCAGAAGAGCACCTTGACATGAGACCCGGTATCATGGATGACGGCCGGAGCTGCAAACGCCGTGCTTCGCTTGGAGACACCGAGCGCGGCCGCCCCAGCCGCCGCCCCGGCGGCCCCCTTGATCAACGACCGGCGACTGATCTGATTGGTCATAACTCGGCGATCCTCCTTGATCGAGCCGTTTGGCCCAGGACGCCGACCTGGCGTCCCGGCGTGCTCCCGATGTTGACCCGGCACCTACGTCTAGTGCCTGGTCGATCCTGGCTCATCACGCCAGGGAACATGGTAAGCCTTTGTCAACGGTTGGCGCGAATGACCTCATCTCCCTCCAGTTAACCCTTGGTGGCTCCGGCCGTCAGCCCCTCGATGATAAAGCGCTGAGCGAAGACGAAGACAACCAGCAACGGGAAGATCACGAAGATGGTGGCGGCCATGACGACGCCCCACTGGGTATTCCCTTCCAGATCGTAGAGGGAGGAGATGCCGACGGTGAGCGTGCGCATGTTCTCGGTTTGGGTGATGACGAGCGGCCACAGGTAGTCGTTCCACTTGGCGACCACCGAGATCAGCCCAAACGTCACGATCACCGGCCGCGCCATCGGCAGCACAACGTCCCACAGGGTGCGCAGGTGCCCCGCGCCGTCCACCTTCGCGGCATCAAGCACCTCGCGGGGCAACCCCAGGAAACTCTGGCGCATCAGAAAGGTCCCGAACGCCACCGATGCACCCGGCAGGATGATGGCTTGATAAGTGTTGACCCAGCTCTCGCCGATCAGGTCATACACCGTCGAGCCGAAGAAGACGTAGTTCGGCAGGATCGTCACCTGAGCCGGGATCATGAGCGCCGCCAAGAGGATCGCGAAAACCACGTTCTTGAACGGAAACCGCAGATAGGCGAGCGCATAGGCACCGAGGGTTGCATTGATGACTTCAAGCCCTGAGCCACCGAGGGTGGTGATGATGCTGTTCAGATAGAAGCGACCAAACGGAGCCGATTCCCATGCTTCCTTGAAGTTGCTCCACCGCGGATTTTGGGGAATCCAGTCAGGTGGAAAGGTGTAGATCTCTTGGGTTGTTTTCAACGAGGCGGAAAACATCCACCAGACCGGCAGGCCAATCACGAGGACGATCAGCACCATCGCTAGGTACCCCGCGGCCTGGCTCAAGCGCCGCTGATTCTGGATCGAGAGGTTACCCATAGTGCACCCGTTCCTCAGCAAATCGCAGTTGCACCAGCGTGACGATCATCATGAGGACGAAGAGGACGAGTGAAGCTGCCGCCGATCGTCCGGCATTGAAGTCGATGAAGCCCTGTTCATACACGTAATAGATGAGCGTGTTTGTCGCGTCGACCGGGCCTCCTTGGGTCATCACCCGGATGATGTCAAACGCTTGGAAGGTGTTGAGAATGGAGGTAATCAACAGAAAGAAGGTGATGGGGGAGAGCATTGGCAAGGTGACTGACCGGAACCGCCACCAGATATTCGCGCCGTCAACCCGTGCCGCATCGTACAGATCCTTAGGAATGGCTTGGAGACCAGCTAGAAAGATCACCGCAGCAAAGCCCAGGTTCTTCCACACGTAAACGATGATGATCGCGGGCATTGACCATTCTGGGCGGTTGAGCCAGTCCGGGGACGAGACGTTGATCCAACTGAGGCCCTGAGCCACCAGGCCGTAGCGAGGATCGAAGATGTAGGACCAGACGATGCCGATAGCCGCACCGGACAGCAGCGTCGGCGCGAACACAACGGCACGCGCGCCAGTCCGAAGCTTGAGCGGCTGATTCAACAAGAGCGCGACAATGAGCCCGAGCAGGAGGGATAAGCCGACAGCCGCCACCGTGAAATAGGCCGTATTGAGCAGGACCTGGTGGAACGTGTCATCCCTGAGGAGATAGCGGTAGTTCGCCAGCCCAACATCGAGCCGGATGGGCGAAATCATGTCCCAACGCTGCGTGCTCAACCGGATGTTCTCGATCATGGGCCAGAACGTAAAGAGCCCGAACAGCACGATGTTCGGGAGCATGAACAGGATGAAGAGAAGCCATTCTTTCCGAGTATCCAAACGCCGACGCCGAGACTCCACCTGCACCACGGCCTGACCGCGGTAGGGCGTTACATCTCTCCCACGTGCGGTGCTAACCATGGGCTATCCTCAACAAAGCTACTCCTGCACCCAGAATCACCGGACGCACCAAGCCACATGCCCGGTGAAGAAGCCTACCGAAGTACTATCGTGAATGATGGCTAGTATCCCGTCAAGGGTATACATAGGCCGTGCGCTGGCGTCATCATCCCCCCTACCCTGAAGGGGTGCCGCATGTTGAACCCCAATCGGTGCATCACCAACCAGATGGAGAGGATGGGTTCTTCAGTGTCCCCGCCAAGAGCATCAGAGCCGGTCCCATGGGGTGGCCGGCCCGATCGGCTTGCTGCCGGCTATATCTTCGATCTCGACGGTACGATCTACCTTGGCAATAACCTGCTGCCAGGGGCCCAGCGTCTGATCGAGGCGCTGATCTCGCTTGACCGCAAGATCCTCTTTCTCTCCAACAACCCGACCCGCTCTCCGGACGACTACGTTGCCAAACTGACCCGGCTGGGCATCCCGGCGAGGCGCGAACAGGTGCTGAACACCATCGACACGATGACGAACTGGCTGTTGCGCCACCACCCCACCGCCACCGTCTTCCCGATCAGTGAAGCACCGCTCAAGCAGGCGCTCACGACCGCTGGTATCCGAATGTCGGAGGACCCGACAGAGATCGATATCGTTATCGCCAGCTACGACCGCACCTTCGACTACCGAAAGCTGCAGATTGCCTTCGACGCGATCCGCACACACAGACGGGCTCGGCTCGTCACCACCAACCCCGACCGCTTTTGCCCACTCCCTGGTGGACGCGGCGAGCCGGACGCCGCCGCGGTTATCGGGGCGGTCGAAGGGTGCACCGGGGTTCGCTGCGAGCAGAACACGGGGAAACCAGACCCGTTCATGCTCGAAGCTGCCCGGGAACGGCTGGAACTGGACCCGCAGGACTGCATCATGATCGGTGATCGGCTGATGACCGATATCCGGATGGCAATCGACGCGGGCATGCCCTCCGCCCTGGTCCTGACCGGGGAAACGACACTAGAGATCCTCCAGGCGCATCCTCCCGAGGAGCATCCGACCTGGGTGCTCAACCGCGTCGATCAGGTTCTTCCGGAGGCGTTCTGGCGCGGACGCGATTAGATCAGCACGGGCCGCCGCAACCGCTGTTGCCCCACCCTCCAAGCTTCGACGCCCTTCCACTAGGGAGCGACGGGGAGATATGTAGGATTATGACGAGTCGAGCAGCCAACCCACGATGCGCATGGAACGAGCGCGCGGGAGCCGAGCGTCGAATCCCAATGACTGATTATGCAGCTGCCGGCAATGATGTCTCGGAGAACGTGCCTGCTCCACTGGTCTAGGCAGTGAACCGCGAGCGGGCCGGGTGCAAGGTGTGCTGAGAGGCAACCAGCCCAGACCATCCGGCCACGTGCTTCACGGGATCGAAGTTCCCGGTACCAAGACTGCCGGGATCCCAGCAGCCACAACGTCGTCGTTGATGATGCGGTGCAGCGCGCTGACTCGTTACTCCTCGCGATCCAACCTCTCGCGGAGCGCATCCAACCGCTCCACGTACACCCCCTCAGGTGGCACAGCCTCGATCGTGATGCGCCGCGCATCTGCCCCAACGGGAGCCAAGCGCACCAGGAGATACGCCTCGGGCAGCACCGTCGCCGCCCGCTCCGGCCACTCCACCACCGCCACGCCGTCCGCCGGCGCGAGGTACTGCTCAAACCCAAAACTCTCCAGGTCCGCCTCGC
>JALYMD010000003.1 GCA_030773875.1 Chloroflexota bacterium
CCCTGCAGCACGGCCCCCTGTCGGGGGTCCTCATCATCGCGCTCGCCGACGAGACGGCGCGGCCGCGGGTGGAGGCGGCCTTCGGGGCGACGCCGGAGGCGCTCCTGGACCGCCATGCCGCGATGCAGCCGTTCATGCTGGACCTGGCCGACGAGGCCCGCGCCCTCATCGGCACCGCTTGAGGCCTCGGTCGTGGCCAACGAGGGCGGCCTCCGTTGCACAAACGGTCGTTCTTGACACACCCCTGGGCGGTTCGATACTTCGCCCGCACCTAGGAATTTTCCTGTGTTTTTACCTATGGTAAAAGCAACGTCTCGCCAGCCACCTACAACGGTGACTTGTGAGACCTGATTTATTTGACATAGGCATGAAGCGTTAAGAATCCCGATTCCAAGACATGCGACCACCACTATGACAAGGGTTCTCGCTGTACCGTCCCGCCTATCTCCAACGGGAGTTCCAGGCGTGGAAGAAAGCCTCGACGAAGCACGGGTTCAAGATGGTCTCCGGAGTGATGGTGAGGCCCTTCGGCCGTGCCCGCTTTGCAAATCCGACCGCCTTCGCTATGCTGTATTCGAACAGGCGTTCGACGTACGTACGGAGGCGGGCGTGGGCGAGTGGCGGCAAGTCGGGCCGGCGGGCAATCGCGCGTATCTGGCGGTGCCGGAAGGTGGAGCTGGCGTCGGCGTGCTGGTGCTGCACGCCTGGTGGGGACTGACGTCCGTCTTCACTGACGTGTGCGACCGGCTGGCGGCGGAAGGCTACGTGGCGCTGGCGCCGAGTTTGTATGCCGACGGGGCGACGACCGCGTCCATCGCCGAGGCTGAGGCGTTGGTCGCCGCGCACGATCGTGCGCCTGCTGAGGCGGAGGCGGTCGTGAAGGCCGCGGTGGATCAGCTGCGCGGGTTGCCGGCGGTGACAGGTGCACAGATTGGGGTCATCGGCTTCTCGCTAGGCGCCTACTGGGCGCTGCATCTGTCGCAGGTGCGGCCGGACGACGTCAGCGCGGTCGTTGCGGTCTATGGGACGGACGACGGCGATTACAGCCCGGCGCGGGCCGCCTACCTCGGCCACTTCGCGGAGCACGACGACTTCGAGCCGCTGGAGGCCGTTCGCGCGCTGGAGGCCAGGATCCGCGTGGCAGGGTGCGAGGTGACGTTCCACGTCTATCCCGGCACCGGCCACTGGTTCGTCGAGCCCAACCGGCCGGATGTGTACAACGCCGCGGCGGCGGAACTGGTTTGGGAACGCACGCTGGCCTTCCTGAAGACTCGGCTCGCGTGAGTGCTCCGCATGACGGTTCTTTATCCGGCAGATACGTGCAAGGAGGATAGCGGATGGATCTGCTTGATCGCCTGTTGGCACACGATCATTGGGCCACGGCACGTCTCCTGGACGTGAGCCGCGGCCTGACCGACTCGCAACTCGATCAACCGTTCGATATCGGGCACCGCAGTTTGCGCGCAACGTTCGATCACATGATCCTCAACGTCGAGTTCTGGACCGGGTTGATGGTCGAGCAGCCGATCGAGGACAAGCGAGACGCTAGCTCAGTCACCACGCTGATCGAAGACCACGAGCGCTCCTACGCCACCTTCGCGACCGTTGCGCGCCAGTTTCGTGACGAGCAGCGCCTGGAAGACACCTACATTGACCACTTCGCCGCGCGCAAGACGTTCGGCGGCACGATCATCCACGTCGTCCTCCATAACGCGGAGCATCGCAGCGAGGCGCTGCATATCCTTGAACGCCTCGGCGTGCCCGACCTGCCCGAAGTCGATCATGGGCTATGGGATTATGAGACGCAGGGCAACTAGCCAGTCAGGCCATGGGGCGAGATGCTCAAGGTAGGGAAGCGCCTCTCCACCCTGAGAGGCCGCCGCGTCACCTAGCCCCATCGTTTTCCGCATAACGAGGATTACCGCTGGCCCGTGGCAAGGGCTACGCCGCCGGGGTCCCTGCGCGGTTGCCGCGTTTGCTCAGGCGGGGCGGTTGAAGCAGCGTGACACCGGCGACGGCAGCGCCGTCGGAGCCTCCGGGGTCGTGCAGGCGGCGTCGGTGGGGCGGCGCCGTGGTGGGCGTCCCAGTCGCGGCGGCTGGTTGGGGGGACGGGTGAAGACGGCCAAAGCGCAGACAGTTCTGCTCGAGCGGGGGCGAGCCGGCGGGGCGACGACCGAGCCGACCGCGAGGGTGGGATCTTGGTGCTGATTGAAGATGTCACGAATCACGTGGTCGAGAGCCGGGCCATCCACCCCTCGCCAGAGGCCGCGTCCTCGCTCGTGCATCGCGGAAGCAACGCCCGCGTCATCCTGCCGGATCCGTCCCCTAGCCCTCATCCGTCGGTGGCGCCAGCGGGCTTGGGAGTTCCCACCTCCCGTCGTACCAGGGGGTCACGCCCGGGTCATGTTCGCGGAGGACCGGCTGCGCCCGCTGATGGGCGGTGAGGGCGTTGGCATCCGTCGGCGGCGGACAATACGCCCCGTCGACCAACCCACCTAGTGATGTCCGCGCTTCCCGGTCGTCGTCAAGACTGAACATCTCGCACCTTTCTTCGTGCCCCTGAGCTGGGGCTTCGTCCGAAGAGCCTCCCGTGGCTCCATCGGCGTCCCGATGGGCGGCGGGGGACAGTCCCGGCGGGACCGGACCTTCGTGGGTCATCGCATGTATCGGTCCCGCGTTTGGATTGCTGAGGGATCGACCCCGTCTGAGCCGGCTGGCCCTGAGCGCCCCCCTGCTCACTAGTCCCGCACCGTCAGGTAGGCCTCAATCGAGTCATCGATGCCGGTCGCTCGTTGCGCCGCTGCACAGGGCTCGTCGTCGGAGAAGGGCGGGACCGCACCCGGCTGCTAGGGGCCGCACCGCCGTGACCCCGAGGTGGGGTATGGGCAAGGGCCCCCTAACGTCGGTGGCGTTGCTTCTGGTCGCGCTCTATCCCGGCCGGCACGGCCGCCGACTGGGAGGCACCGATCGGAGCCATCATCGGCGGCACGCTGACCTTTCTCGGCGGTTTCTGTGTTGTCTGGTATCAGGTAAGGCGCGAGGAAGAACGATTACGCGGCCTGTGACTTGACCCTCCGCGGCACGGCCACCTGCCCCCAATTCACCAACATTCACTCATCGTTCACGGCGGCGTTCACCTTCGCACACCGGCGTGTTACCCCAAAGAAGCTACCCTCTGCAGCAGGGCGGGACGGCACCTCGGAGAGCATCGTCGGTGACGTCCCGCACCCCGGCGACTGGTCCAGGGGCAGAACGCACCTGCCGCAGGAAGGAGCACACGCACCATGGCCTACGATCCCAACGCTCCTACAGAGAAACGGTCAGGCGGCCCGAGTTGGGTGGTGCTGTGGATCGCGGTCGCGATCGTCGCCGTGGTCATTGCCGCCGTCGTCTGGTGGGGATGGGCCGCGACGACCGACGGGGTGGAGGATGAAGACGGCGCGTTTCGCGTCCAGACCGGGCAGCCGGTGGGCTTGGCGATCGACGGCGTCAAGATCATCGTCGCCGCGTAGGTTCCACCCCGGGCGGTCCGCTGTGGCGTCAGCCCGCTGATCCTGACGCGGACGATCTGCGTTGACCCAGGATTGAATGAGCCCCCGGCCAGGAGGCCAAGCGATGCCCGAACCGGTGGTCCAAGGCGTTCTCATCGCAATCATCGCCGCCAGCCTCGCAGCGACGTGGTCCACCCTGGCCCCCTGCTGGCGGAGTTGGCGCTGGCGGATCCGGGCGTGGCGGTTCGTGGCCCTGCGATCGCTGGAGGAGAAACAGGCGCGCGGCCGGCTGGCGCTGCGACGGGCGGCAGTGCCGCGGGCACTAGGGGGCCGGCACGGGCC
>JALYMD010000004.1 GCA_030773875.1 Chloroflexota bacterium
CCCCCGGTGGACCGTCCGAGCCCTTTCAGCGGGCTGATGGAGGCCCGAATCCGGGTAAATCGAGGCCTTAGGGCCGGATCCGGGCACCCGTGGAGACTAATCCCCGACTTTTTCAACAGGCTGGGCCATTCTCAGGCCCACCCCGGTCAGATCCACGCTTGACACGCCCCACGGGTGGTCCAAGATAATGGAGGAAATTCCGCGTTATCAGGCCCTCTTTTTGCCACCCTCTCGTTTGTGGTGACTCCAACGGTCTTGGTACCGTGGATCCACAAGGGAGGACCTTCGACTATGACCTCATCAACTCGCACAACCGACGCTGCACCGTTTGCCGCGGCGATCGAGCGCTTCCTGCGCACCCAGGAGGGCCGCAACCGCAGCCTCCAAACCTTGCGCGCCTATCGCTCCGACTTGACCCAACTGGCCGCGTGGCTTCGCGACGACAACCCGCTCCTGCTTGACCCGGCCGACGTGACGGGCGACGACCTCAACGCGTTCCTCGCCGACCTCGGCCGGCGCGGCCTCTCCGGCGTCTCCCGGGCGCGCAAGTTGGCGGCGATCCGAGAGTTCTACCGCTTCCTCAAGCTCTCTGGCTCCGTGGTGGAGTCACCGGTGGACGGGCTGGACACGCCCAAGCGCGAGAAGCGCGGGCGCTCCTATCTGACGCCAGAGGAGTACAACCGGCTGTTAGTCGCCGCTGGAGGCCATCCCCGCGACTTCTGCATCCTGACGCTCTTCCTGCAGACGGGGATCCGGATCAGCGAGCTCTGCGAGTTGTGGCTGGAGGACATCGACCTGACCGCGTCCACCTCCATGCCCGGGTTGGGAAGGGGATTGCGTCCCGCACGATTGAGCTGGAGAAGAAAGCTGTTCGTTCGCTCAGGACCTGGCTGTCCCTCCGGGAAGCGAGCCCCTACGACCACCTCTTCCTCAACCGGGACGGGGAGCCCTTGAAGGAGTGGGGGGTGCGAGATCTGTTGGAGAAGTACCGCACCCAGGTCGGGATCACGAAGAAGGTGACGCCCCACTCCTTGCGGCACACCTTTGCGTCGGCCAAGGCCCAGAGCGGGGTGAGCCCCTTCCAATTGAAGGAGTGGCTTGGCCACGCCCGGCTCGACACCACCTCGATCTACGTGCATCTGGCACGGCAGAACGCGAAGAAGGTCATGGAGGCGACGAGCCTGTGAGTCGGACTCGCCGCATCCGGCCGGACACCGTTACCCTCGTGCCGGCGAGCCTGCTGCCATTCAAGCAGGAATGGCAACGGCTGGCCCGCGCCCTGCCGCCGGGCTCGACGCTGATCGTGGTGCCAGCGGCTGACTCTCCGTTGTGCCGCAGCATGCAGCGCGTCGCGGTGCAGCTCCGCGAAGGGGGACACCGCGTCACCACGGTCGGTGCCGCTCCCCTCAAGGGGTGACGCACCACGTCGCCCGCCTCTTCCCTTGCTCCTCACCGGCTTGCTACGCTCAATCAATGATGTCGTTGATGTCGTTGTATGGACGCGGTTGAACACCCCTTAGATTGGTGGGCCTACGGCGGCTACCCGGCTGTGATGCGCGAACTCGGCTGCACCAAGATCACCGCCCGTCACAAGGTCCACGCCAAGATTGACGAGTACTTCACGCGGACCGGCGACCCGATCTGGAAGCCGGTTGGTCACCGTGGCTACGCGCAGCTGCGGCGGGCGATCCTGGACGGTCGCGTCCTCATCAACGACCTCGTCTGAGCGGGCGTCCGGGTGATGGTCGTCGTGAGGCCGAGCGGGACGGCCACGGTCCTTCGGTGGGACGTGCCGGTCTGGTAGCATGTCGGTATGCCCTTCAAACACAACCCATGGAATCGACGGCGTGATGGATGAGCTCCGCGTCTTCTCACTCCGCGCCGGACCCGGTCGCCGGGCCACCCCACGCCCCTTCCGCACCGAGGCCGAACTCCGCCGCCTGGTCGTGCGCCACGCGTCGACGCTCCTGAACCTCACGATCCTCGCCACCGAGTACCCGATTGCCTCGGATGGGGCGGGTCGCATCGACGCGCTCGGGATCGACGACCACCACCGCCCGGTCGTCCTGGAGTTCAAGCGGGCGGCAACCGGCGGGGCCATCTGCCAGGCCTTGTACTACCTGGACTGGCTCGTGAGTCATCGCGACGTCTTTGCTTGCCTCGTCATGGATCACCTGGGTGCCAGCAGCGCCCGGCGCATCGACTGGTCGGCGCCCCGGCTGCTCTGCATTGCCGAGGAGGTGAGCGAGCGGGAAGAGGCGGTCGCGCGCCAGATTGGTCGGCAGGTGGAGCTGCTGGGCCTGCGGCGACTGCCGGGTGGCCTGCTGCTCCTCCAGCGCCCGCGGACGGCGGCCTAGCGCTGGTTCGTCCGACCACCCCGGGAGCGCGGCAATCTCGAGGTAGGCGCACCCCCGGAAGGGCCCTCGGGGTCGGGCGTGGTGGCGGGGTGGCGGAGGTGGCGGTAGAGGGTGGCGCGGGAGATGCCCAGCGTCTGGCAGATGGTGGCCACATCCGTCTGGCCCCCATCGTAGAGAGCCTGGGCGAGGGCGAGCTTTCTGGGTTCGGCCAGCTTCTTGGGTCGTCCGCCCGTCCGCCCTCGTGCTCGGGCAGCGGCCAAGCCCGCGCGAGTCCGCTCCCGGATCAGGTCGCGCTCGAACTCGGCCAGCGCTCCAAAGACGTGGAAGATCAGTTTGCCGCCCGGTGTAGTCGTGTCGATCTGTTCGGTGAGCGACCGGAAGCCAATGCCGCGGTCCCGCAGAGTGGCAACCGTCTCGATCAGGTGGGGGAGGGAGCGTCCCAAGCGATCGAGCCGCCAGACGATGAGGGTGTCGCCGGGGCGCAGGTAGGCGAGGACGTCCTCAAGAATGGGCCGGTCGGCCTTGGCCCCGCTGGCCGTCTCGGTGAAGACCTTGCCACAGCCCGCCTTGTCAAGGGCGTCAAGTTGCAGGTCGAGGGTTTGTTCCCCGGTCGAGATCCGGGCGTAGCCAATGTCCATACCCTCATCGTCTCAAAACTTAGCGAGCAAGAAAAGTATCGAAACGTTGATTCTGAGACGAGTAAAGATACAATAGCCTGTGCCTAGATGCGATGCCCGAACCGTGCCATCCGGGCTGTCTCAGAAAGGGACGTTTTTGCGACGCTCCGAGACTCGAGGATCGGTCCCCCATGACCTCAGTGACCCTTGTTCAGCCAACATCCCGATCCAACAGCCAACCCGCAGAAACCCGATCCCAATCCCGTACCCATTCAACCCATGTTACCCAGATCAAGAGAAACAAGTCAGAACCCACGCCGGTGACGCCGGCCCCGGGGTATCCCAACAGAAGCCAAAAAGCCCCCGGGGGCACGAGGCACCCCGAGGGCTTGGTCTGGGTAGCGGGGGGGGATTCGAACCCCCGACCTTTGGGTTATGAGCCCAACGAGCTGCCGCTGCTCCACCCCGCGTCACGCACGCCCACAGCCACGATCCGAGTCCGGCTCACCCCCCCATCCCCGTTGGCGCGGTGGCGGACCACTTCGAGATAGGCGTGCGCGAGCAGGGCCAGGGTCACGTGACGATACCAGGCGGTCCACGTCCGCACCTCATAGTGGTCGAGCCCGACGCTCCCTTTGGCGTCCGCGAAACCTTCCTCAATCGCCCAGCGCACCCCCGCTGCCCGGACCATCGCCGCGACGGGCGTC
>JALYMD010000005.1 GCA_030773875.1 Chloroflexota bacterium
AACTCGGCCCGGATCCGCCCCCATATCCGATCCCGCATCTGAGCGGGCTCGACGAGGGCCACGTACCGCTCCGCGATCGCGAGGTCCGCCTTGACGAGGGCCATCTCCGCGTTGCTTAGGAGCGCGCCGAAGAAGGGCCAGGTGGCGTCCATCTCCCGAAGCAGGTCCAGCCCATGCGCCTCCCGCCCGGCCGCGAGGCCGCTGCCGAGGCCGTACCAGCCCGGCAGCAGCACCCGGATCTGGGTCCAGGAGAAGACCCACGGGATCGCGCGTAGGTCCTCGATCCGCGTCGAACCCGTCCTTCTGTCCGGCCGCGACCCCAACCGCAACCCCGCGATCTCCTCGATCGGGGTGGCCCGCTGGAAAAAGGCGACGAAGTCGGGGTCGCCGTAGACTAGGTCCCGGTAGACAGCGGCCGAGCGCTCTGAGATCGATCCCATCGCCGACGCGAACGCCTCGAGCCGGCCAGTGTCGGGCTGGGACAGCGCCCCGACGGTGGTGACCAGCACCGCGCCGGCCACCAGCTCCAACTCCCGGTGGGCGATCTCGGGGAGCGCGTACCGTGCCGAGATCACTTCCCCCTGCTCCGTCAGCTTAATCCGCCCGTCGACGCTGCCGGCGGGCTGGGCCAGGATCGCGACGTTGGTCGGCCCGCCCCCGCGCCCGATCGAGCCGCCCCGCCCGTGAAAGAACGTCGGCCGCACCCCGGCTCCCGCCAGCAGGACCGCCAACTCCCGCTGCGCCTCGTGCAGCGCCCAGGAGGAGGCCAGGTACCCGACGTCCTTGTTCGAGTCCGAGTAGCCGATCATGATCTCCTGCACGTCCCGGTGGGCCGCTAGCGCCGCCCGGTAGACCGGCTCCCCCAGCAGCGTGCCCATCGTCGCCGTCGCGTCGCGCAGCGTCTCCCCCTGCTCGAACAGCGGGGCGATCCTCAGCATCGCGCCCCCGCCGCCCGGCTCGCAGAGCTGCGCCTCCTTCATCAGGAGCAGGGCTTCCAACACATCCGAGGCCGCCTCGGTCGCCGAGATCACGTAGGTCGTGATCGCCCCTCGGTGCGCTCCCGTCAGCAGCCGCCGGACAGCCCGAAAGGTCTCCACCACCTCCCGCGCTTCCGCCCCCAGGGCCGCCAGATCGACCGGGATCAGCGGGCACGGATTGGCGATCTCCCGCGCCAGCAGCGCCCTCCGCTCCGGTTCCGGCAGGTCCCGGTAGCCCGGTTCGACGCCGGTGACGGCCAGCACCTCCGCCAGCGCCGTCTCATGCCTCCTGGCGTGGTCCCGGATGTCCAGCATCGCGAAGTGGAACCCGAAGACCTCGGCCTGCCGGATCACGTCGCGGAGATCGCCTGCCGCGATCAACCCCCCTCGCTGGGCCAGAAGTGACCGCTCGACGAGGCGCAAGTCCGCGACGAACTCCTCCACGCCGGCGTAGGCGTGCTCCCCCTCCTGCCGCGTCGACCGGAGCCGCTCCCGCATCAGGGTCAGAAACTGGCGGTAGGGCTCCCCTTCGTTCAAGCGCGCCAGGGCGGCGCCCAGATCGGGAAATCGTTCCCGTCCGTCCGCGAGCGCGGGCTCCAGCAGCGTCGCCGGTCCGGCAGACCAGGTGGAGACGGAGATCCGGCCGGCTAGCTCCGTGACCCGGCCTTCCAGAAACCGGAGCGCCGCCTCCCGCATCACACCCAGAGTCTCAAGCGTGGTCGCCGGGGTCACGTTCGGGTTGCCGTCCCGATCCCCGCCCATCCAGGAACCGAACGCGAGAAAGGACGGGACGACGAGGCCGGCGCCGGGATACGTCTCGGCCAGCGCCTCCTCCAGGTCGCGGTAGAGGCGCGGCACCACGTGAACCAGGGTTGAGCCGAAGTAGACGAGGCCGGCCCGGACCTCGTCCAGCACCGTCGGCGAAACGGCCCTGATCTCCTCCGAGCTCCACAGCTCGCCAATGGTTGCCGCCAGGCGCCGCCGGGCACGCGCCAAGTCGTCAGGCAGGACGCGCCGTTCGTCCAGGTCGCGAATCACGGCGAAGATCCGGGCCAGCTTGTCGATGACGGTGCGGTGCCGGGCTTCCGTGGGATGGGCGGTGAGAACGAGCTTCACCTCGGCCCGGTCGAGCAGCGCCTGGACGTCCGCGGCCCCCATGCCGTGGTCGGCGAGGATGCGGATCGCCTCCCGGACTGAGCCCCGTCGCGGGGCCGGATGGTGCTCGGCCTCCCGGCGGCGGATCCTGCGGACTCGCTCGTTGTCTTCCGCCAGATTGACCAACTGGAAGTAGTTGGTGAAGGCCCGGATCAGGACCCGCGCCTCGTCCACCCCCGCGCCCGCGACCAGCGCCGCCAGTTCGTCCCCGGCCTCCCGGCGGCCGCCCCGGAACGCCTTGCCCAGCGCCCGCGCCTCCTCCTCCATCGCGAAAGCAGCCGGTCCCGCCTGGGTTTGGATCACCTCCCCCAGCAGGTCGCCAAGCAGGAAGACGTCGTCAGACAGCGTGCGCGCGGCTGGCAAGGGCTGCCTCCCTTCTATCGTGGCCGGCACACCCGCCGGGTGGACCCTGTCGCGCCGGAACGACCGAGCGGGCCGTCCAGCCTCCAACCGGATCGCGTCTCAATCCCGTCTCGTTCAGGCCCATGGACCGCAACTCGCCACCTGACCTTGGGCTACTCACCCGCAACGACCGGACCGCGGTTACCGGCCTGGCACGAAAAGCAGTGGATGATGGCTCTGCCCGTAGCCGCCGGTGGCGGTAGGCTGGTACCCTGACTCCGATCCCACGAGGGCAGGGTGTCGTACGGCAACGGAACGGACGGTCGACGTGGCTGACGCCGCGGGCAGCAAACGCCCGGGGGACAGCGGAAGGTTTGCGGCCTGGGGGCGGTTTGTGCACCGGCGGCGCTGGGCCGTGGTCGCGGTCAGCCTCGCCGTCTTCGCCGTCGTCGTTCCCTTCGCCTTTGGAGCCACCGCCAAGCTGTCGCCCGGGGGGTGGGTCGCACCCGGCTCCGAGGCAATCCGCGTCGACGAGGCGCTGGTCGGCGAGTTCGGCCGTCGCAGCGTCAACCACTACCTCCTCTTCCGGGATCCGACCGGCGAACTTGCCGCCACCGATCCCGCCTTCCGGACCGCCGTCGAGACGACTCTTGCCCCGCTCCGCGCCGACCCGGACGTGATCGGCATTGTCAGCTACGGCCCCACGGGCAACCCGGCAATCGACCAGGCACTCCTCGCCGCAGATGCCCGGTCGAGCATCGCGGTCGTCGCCCTGGGCGTCGATGTCGACCGGGCCACGGCAACCTACCCCGCCTTTCGGGAACAGGTCGACGGTGGCCGCCTGGAAGTTCTGGTTGGTGGCTGGCCCGCGGCTTCCGAAGGCTTCACCGCCGTCACGGAAGCGGATCTCAAACGGGCCGAAACAGTCTCGCTGCCGCTCACCCTGATGCTGCTGACCCTGGTCTTTGGAAGCGTGGTCGCCGCCGGGCTGCCGGTGGCCGTCGGCGTGCTGGCCTTCGTCGCCACCCTCGCCGGCATCGGTGCGCTCTCCCGGTTCGTCGAAACCAGCGTCTTCGCCGTCAACGTCGCCAGCATGATCGGCCTCGCCGTCGCCATCGATTACTCGCTCTTCCTGGTCAGCCGCTACCGGGAGGAGATCGCCGCCGGCATCGACGATCCCGAGGAAGCCCTGGCGGCCACCATGGCAACCGCCGGTCGGGCCGTCCTCTTCTCCGGCCTGACGGTGGCGATCGGCATCGCCGGTCTCGGCTTCTTCCCGGTCATGGCCCTGAGGACCATCGGGGTCGCCGGTGCCCTGGTGGTCCTGCTCGGCATCGGCTTCAGCCTGACCTTCCTCGCGGCTCTCCTCGCGATCCTCGGCCCCCGCGTCGACCGGTTCCGCATCCCGCTGCCGCGCCACACGTTTCTCAACCGCCACGAGTCCGGCTTCTGGCACAGCCTCGCCGCGGCAGTGATGAGGCGGCCCTTCTGGGTGTTGCTCCCGACGTTGGCCGTCCTCCTCGCTGCCGGCGTCCCATTCCGCGACTTCCGTGGTGGCTCTCCCGGCATGACCATGCTCCCGCGTGATCAAGAGGCGCGACAGCTCTACGACGCCGTCCAGCAGGACTACCCACAGGCCAGTCTCTCCCCGGTCTACGTGCTGGTCCGTCCCCGCAACGGCAGCATGACCGACGCCGCCAACCTGGAACGGCTCCGCGCCTTCTCCGCCGCACTTGCAGTCGAACCGGGGGTGCGACGGGTGGACGGCATCTGGACCTTCGCCCCACCCGACGCTACACCGGAGGGGGTAGCCACCACGCTGGTCCAGACGCCCGAGTTGGCGACGCTCGCCCAGCGTTACCTGACCCCGCATGGGGCGGTGCTGGAGGTGGCGATGAGCGGAGATGACAGCGACCCCTCGCCCCAGCGCCTCGTGGGGAGGCTGCGCGCCAGCGGCATGGCTCTCTCCGCCGGAGCCTTCGACGTCGAGGTTGGCGGCGCTTCGGCCATCAACATGGAGTTGGTCGACACCATCGAGCGGCGGGCGCCGCTCGCCGTCGGGTTCGTGATCCTCGTCACCTACCTCGTGCTCCTGCTGCTGCTCGGGTCGGTCCTCCTGCCCTTGAAAGCGATCCTGATGAACCTGCTCTCTCTCACGGCCTCCTACGGCGCGCTGGTCTGGGTCTTCCAGGAAGGACACCTGTCGGGGCTTCTCGGATTCGAGCCGCTCGGCTACACCTCGGCTACGGTGCCGCTGCTGATGTTCTGCTTCGTCTTCGGCCTCAGCATGGACTACGAGGTCCTGATGCTGACCCGGATCAAGGAGGAGTACGAGCGCTGCGGCGACAACACCCTCGCCGTCGCCCGCGGCCTGGAGGCGACCGGCCGCGTCGTGACCAGCGCCGCGCTGATCATGATCGTGGTCTTCGGCTCCTTCGGGCTCAGCCAGATCCTGCTCATCAAGTCCCTCGGGATCGGGCAGATGCTCGCCGTGGCCGTCGACGCGACTCTGGTTCGCGCGCTGCTCGTACCAGCCACGATGCGTCTGCTCGGCGATTGGAATTGGTGGGCACCGTCGCCGCTTCGCCGGCTGGCCGGTGTCAGGCATCGAGTCCGGCGGGTTGGGGTGGCATCCAAACCACCGGCCGCGCCCGTCTCGTCCGCGGCCTCCGTCGCCGTCCGGACCCCATTGCCGGCACCCTCCTGCGACCATCGGGACCGCTCGTGACCACTCCCATGTCCACCGAAACCCGGGAGGCGGGACCGGAACCGGCGGTCCGGCTGCGACGTGCGACACCGGACGATGCGGAGATGATGCTCGGCTGGCGAACCGAGCCGAGCGCCTCCCGTTTTCAACCACTGCTGCCCTTGACCTCTGCAGACCTTCGCTCCCTCCTGGCCGAAACTGCGGACCTCCCGCTGGATCCTCGATTCGCGGGCCGCACTCGCTGGATCGTCGAAGCGAACGGGCAGCCGGTCGGCACCATCTCCCTTACCGTCGAGAGCCGCGAGCACGGCATCGGCGCGATCGGATACGGCATCGGCGAGCGCCATCGAGGGAACGGTTACGCTACGGGTGCGGTACGGGCGCTGCTGCCGCTGGCCTTTTCGCCCGACGGCGCCGACCTCTGGCGCCTGGAAGCCGTCGCCGCGACCGATAACGAGACGTCTCGCCGAGTCCTGGAGCGCTGCGGCTTCCAGTTGGAGGGGATCGCCCGCAGCTACTTCCTGATCCGTGGCCGGCGCGTCGACCACGCCAGATACGCGCTCCTGCCCGAGGAGTGGGAGCAAACTCGATCCACCGAACGGCGCCATCCGGAACCGGCGCCGCTGTAGCGGCCATCTAGCCCGTGGCCAAGGCTCCCGCTACAATCCCGCGGGCTTTCGCCCATCGACGGGGCCGTCCCAGTCCCCGTCCACCCGTGCATGGCAACGCCGGGAGCGGCCTCGCCACCCAGCACCCGATCACGCAGTAGAGATTCAGGAGGACCGGTCCGATGACCGCGACCGTCAAGACCGAGACCGCGCCCAGTCCCGCCGCGTTGGACGAGAACCTGGGCGAGCACCTGGACGCCGCGGAGGACCGGGCGCTGAGATCCGTCCA
>JALYMD010000006.1 GCA_030773875.1 Chloroflexota bacterium
AGCGCCCGCAGAAGCTGCACGCCGACAAGGCCTACGACAGCCGCCGCTGCCGCCGAGCGCTCAGGAAGCGGCACATCAAGGTGCGGATCGCGCGCAAGGGCATCGAGCGGAGCGACCGCCTCGGGCAGCACCGCTGGGTGGTGGAGCGCACGCTCGCCTGGCTGGGCCAGTTCCGCCGCCTCACCGTCCGCTACGAGCGCCGGGAGGACATCCACCACACCTTCGTCTCCCTCGGCTGCGCGCTCGTCTGCTACAACGCGATCGAGCGGTTTTGTTAGGAGCTTTTAATGGGGTCGGGACTCATCAGTACGTCCTCCAATATCAGTGGCTCAATGACGTCTTTCACCGGCGTGGTTAGTCGTACAAATTGGCAAAGGACAGCTCCCTCCCATCGGCGAGCTGGTCGAGCACATCCAAGTCGGTGATGAGGGGATAGAACCTCTTATTGATGGTGATGCCTTTGCCCCGCAGCCGCCGTAAAGCGCGGTCGTCTCCGGTCTCCAGGTAGCGCCCCACAGCGGACCAGTAGCGGCCGAGGAGTGAGGCGGCGCGGGAGTCACGGATTTCCAAGGTGATGGGACCGTTTCGAGTCGGCACCGGCAACGACCGCACGAGGCGGTCGGAGGGTTTGGCGCGATACCGGCCGCGTGCCGTCTTCGCGAGCGCAGACCCAGCATGGCGCTGCACCGCGGCAACGGTGGTGCCTGCCTCCCGCGCAGCATGGCTCAGGGATAGGCCGTCGTTACGCATCCGCGACAGGGCATCGAGAGCCCGCCGTCGTGCCGCTTGTTCCGCCGGGGATAGCCGGGCGACGTCGCCGGCGGTGCGGACCTTCCGCACGGCACGTTGCTGGTCCCCCCAGGAGCGATACCCCTTGTTCCGGGCGAGGTAGTTGCGGTACTGGCGCTCGCTCGTAAAGGTGACCCCGGCAGCCACTCCCCGGCTGGGTGTGTAGGGATTGGCCCGGGTGATACTCGGCCTAGCCATCGCCGTCTTGACCGACTGGCTTGGCAACGCGCAGCCGTGCGTGTTGTCGCCAGCTGTCAGGGCTGAGCTGGGTGACCTCGGCCGCCGCCCACGGGGAGAGGGTCTCGTCGGTCAGCAGGTAGACGGGCACCCCGACCGCTTGGGCGTTCAGGACTTCCGTCCAGACCCCGAGGCCGACCCACCCGCGTCCATCGGTGACGACGCAGACGGCGACGAGCGTCGAGAGGATGGCCGGCCACCGGTGGAGCCAATCGGCGTTGGACGCATAGAGGTCGCAGGCCGGTAGCACCTCGGCATGCGGAAATCTCTGGCGGGCGAAACGCACCAACCGCGAGACGCGGGGCGTTCTGTGGATCGTCAGGGGGTAGGCGAGATAGACCTTGCCCGTCGTGGCGGCTGGATCACTCTCACTCACCATCCGCGTGATTCGGCGTCTCACTGTGGGGCGCGTCGGTACGTCCGTTTGGAACACCATCGCTGCTCTCCCTCTCTCCAGCTGCTGGCGGCCCGAACCCACGGCGGTGGTTCGAGGCTAGGTGGCCAGGCACGCTCAACTTCGCTCGTCCTCGTTGAGGTATGGCCCGGCGGCCTGGACGCAGGCTTGGCCGAAGGCCGTGAGGGCGGTGGCCACGTCTTCCCGTTCATCCTCTGGGTAGTCGTCGATGAGGCGACGAAAAGTGGTCGCGTTGCCGGCCTTGCCGAAGCCGAGCAACGTCCGCCCCCGTCGCTCCTGGTACGCCTGGTACGCCAGGCGCACCAGGCGGCGCAGCGGGTCCGGTGGTTGGGATCTCGGTTGGGTCTCGGAACGACCGGCTTCGATGGCCCGTTTGGCTGTCTTGTCCGAGAGACCGGAGCGGCGGCCAATCTCCCGATACGACCAATTCGGGTGCTGCTCGGCAAGCCATCGCGCGAAATCCTTGCGATCGGCCAGGCCCAGTGGGAGACCATGGGCGAGGTTCGCTGTAACGGCGTCCGGATAGCCTGCACCGGGTGCCACTACACACGGGAGCACCGCCAGGCCGAGCCGACGCGCGGCTTCGTGGCGATGAAAGCCGTCGATCACGTCGTAGCCGCCGGAGTCATCAGGGCTGACGAGCAATGGAGGCCAATGCTCAGCCCCCGCCTCGATGAGGAGCTGGACGTGCGATTCGGACAGACCGTTGCCGCGGGGCTGGTAATCCGGGTTGGGATTGAGCCGATTCAGCGGGATGGGCATCACCTGATCGCTCACGCCTGTCCTCCTTCCTCAATGACGCGCACGCGCCCCGTCTCCGTCCCCCTGGCGCTCTGCCCCGCGCGCTGCTGAGCCAGTCGCGCTACATCGGCGGGGGCGAAGAGGTGCAGACCGCCAACGGTCCGGGCGGCCGGTTGGAGCCGCCCTGAACGCACCATGAGCTTCACGGTTGCGGGGACAACACCGAGCACTTTCGCGACATCACCCACGCTCATGTACCGATCCATGCCATGTCTCCTACTACCTTCGAATCTCGCCGTAACCGATTCGTCACGTCGTGAAGCCAGTATGACGAGAGCAGTCGCCACTTCTCGCACTCTTTCATGTATCGATGTATGATGGGGCTATGGGTGATGGACAGGGTGAGACAACGGACATCCTCGTGGCCGAAGCGGCCAAGCAGGGCCATGGGGTGAGCCGGGCGCAACTTAAGCGGTGGCACGCCGCTGGGCTGCTGCCGCGCCCGCACCGTCGCTCCTTGGGCAAGGGACGGGGCACGACGACGATCTATCCGCAGAGCACGGCAGCCCAACTGCTCCGCCTGCTGGAGATTCGGGCCGAGGGCAGGAGGTTCGATCCGGAGCAGGCGCTGTGGCGGTTGTGGTGGGAGAAGTGGCCGATCGAGCTAGGGCGAGTGCGGACACTGCTCGCGCAGCAGGTCGAGACCCAGCAGCAAGCACTGTTTGACGTCCGGCACGATTCAGAGGGCCGCGAGTTCCTCGATCGGTTCAGCGAGGAGCGGCTGCCGCGCACGCTTGGCAGAGCGCGAAAGCGGGCGGGAACAACAGCGTTCCCTACCGCCGCCTATCTCCTCTTCACGGTGGCGGATGGAACGTTCGGAAAGGAATGGCAAGATCGAGACGACGCCCGAACGCTCTTTCGAGCACTGGGGCTTGAGCACGCCATCGCCTCGTTGGGCACCAAGCGGGCCGAGTTTGAGTCGGCGATCGCCCCGTCCCTCCAGCACCTGGCGGAGGCCTCGGCCCCGGCCGCGCTCCGGGAAGCGCTGGCGACCGCGACGGACGCAGATTTGATTGCTGCTCGGGACGAGCTCCGGGAGTTGGTGGGGATCACTCGTGAGGCTTGGGGGATCATTGGGCCACTGCTGACACCGAGTAATGCGGGTCGCGACCTCCTCGGCCTACCGCCGCATGAAGCGGTCGATCTGCTCCCGGGGGGAATGCTCTTATGGCTGTCGCTGCGGCGACGGCCCCCCTACGCCCACCTCTACC
>JALYMD010000007.1 GCA_030773875.1 Chloroflexota bacterium
TCCGGGAGGGTCCGAACGGGATTGGCTCGGTGCAGCTATATATCGAGCCAGCTCCCGATAGCGGCAGCGACCAGCGGTACTGGGGACGCCGGCTGCCCCAGATCGAACGACTGGTCCTGTTCGATCATGTCGCCAACAATGCCGACCGGAAGATTGGCCACTGCCTGCGCGACCGGACTGGCCGGGTCTGGGGCATCGACCACGGCCTCACGTTTCACCGCTATCCGAAGTTGCGGACCGTGCTGTGGCAGTTCGTTGGTGATCCCATCTCCCCACCGCTCCTCGCGGATCTGGCCCAAGCACAACGCCGCGCGGCCGACCTCCAGGCCGCCCTGCGTCCGTACCTCGATCGACACGAAATTGAAGCCCTCCTCGGGCGGATCGACCGCCTGCTCGAGAGCGGCTGCTACCCCAACCTGAACCCCCGCCGCAACGTCCCCTACGGTTGGTGGTAGCCACGGCAGCCATACTCTGCCACGGCCTTGAACCCACGCATCCATCCAGCCCCGGATCGTGATGGGACGAGCCCGCCACGCTCCTCCATCTCCTGACGCTCGTCGGAAACTGGTTTCCAGTCCGCCAGTGCCAGCAATCCGGCAAGCTGCACTCGACCGGCTCCGGAGACCCGCCCGTTGTCGGCCCTGCTCGGGCGGTCAACCAGGGGGAGATAGCCGTGGCCTATGTCAGGTGGCGGCACCCTGAGCCTATTGCGTCCAAATCGTGCGCGTCCAGAACAATCAGCCATTCCAGCAGGGTGCGTGCGGATGATTCCCAATCCCCCCAATTGCGCCCCTGAGGGAGGCAGCATGATGGGCAGACCCCATGCTAGCCTGCTCAAAGAAGATGCCGTGGCTGTCGGGGAGCAATGCCGGATGCCTTTCGATCAAATCGTCAGTACCATTGACGCCCACGCCGGAGGGGAGCCGCTCCGGATCATCACCTCCGGGTTGCCCCCGCTGCGTGGCGACACCATCCTTGCCCGGCGCCAGGAGATGGTCGCCCATCATGATGCTCTGCGCCGGATGTTGCTCTGGGAGCCTCGCGGTCATGCCGACATGTACGGCGCTGTGCTCACGTCGCCGGTCACACCCGAAGCCGACTTCGGGGTGTTGTTCCTGACGAACGAGGGATACAGCACCATGTGCGGTCACGGGATCATTGCCCTGACGGCGGCCCTTTTGGAGACGGGGGCCATGGCGCGGTCGGAGCCCGAGACCATCGTGACCTACGACACGCCGGCCGGTCTTGTCCGAGCCCGAGCCACCGTCGAGGGCGAGCGCGTGACCTCCGTTGCGTTCCGCAACGTGCCCGCGTTCTGCCTTGCCGAAGGCGTCCAGATCAACACTGCGGTGGGGCCTGTTCAGGTCGATGTCGCCTTCGGCGGTGCCTTTTACGCCCTTGTTGATGCCACAGCGCTGGGCCTCGCGGTGCGCCGGGATCTAACGGCCGAACTGATCCGGGCCGGCATGGAGGTCAAGAAGGCTGTCGCGGAGGCCGTTGAGATCCGTCACCCTGAGGAACCGGACCTTTCCTTTCTTTATGGAACCATCATCTCCGACCCGCCAAGTCAGGCAGACTCCCATGGGCGCAACGTCACGATCTACGCTGATGGCGCCGTGGACCGCTCCCCCTGCGGCACGGGCACCTCAGCGAAACTGGCGGTGCTCTTCGCACGCGGGGACGTGCCGCTGGGCAAGCGCTACCTGCACGAGAGCATCACCGACAGCATCTTCACGGGTCGCGTGCTGGAGGAAGGTCGCGTCGGCGACTATCCCGCCGTCGTGACTGAGATCGCCGGCCGGGGATTCGTGACCGGTTTTCATCAGTTCGTGGCCGACCCAGAGGATCCGACACGAGAGGGCTTCCTGGTCCGCTAGTCCGCTGCCACCTAGAAACTGTCAACCGTCCGTCTCCCGGCGGCTCAGTCGCCTTTGTCAGGATGTCATGGGGATGGCCGTAAATCAGCCGATCCGGATCGTGATCGACACAGCCGAGCAGCGAAGTGCGGTCTACCGGATGTTGGCAGATCTGCCAGAGATCACCATCGAGGTGGCACGATTACCGACCGGCGATTACCTGCTCGGTGGTGGGCTGGCGGTAGAACGGAAGACCGGAGCAGACTTCGCTGCCTCAATTGTGGACCGTCGCTTGTTTGCCCAGGTAACGGCACTGAAGGCGGCCTACGAGCGGCCGGTCGTGCTGATTGAAGGCACGCTGCCACCCCCGCGAACCCGCATGCACCCTCATGCCTTGCGCGGCGCACTCTCCTACCTGGTCGCGATTGAGGGTCTGTCGGTGCTGCGGACCAACGACGCCGAAGACACCGCCCTGCTCCTGGTCCAACTCGCCCGCCACACCCAGCACGGTTTGAAAACGCCTCCCTCCACGGTCGCCACTCCTCGCTCCCGTGACCTGGCTCAGCAACAAGAGCGAATCGTCGCCGCGCTGCCGGAGGTCGGTCCGACCCTCGGCCGTCAACTCCTAGCCGCCTTCGGGTCCATTGCCCGGATCATTGCTGCCACGGCTTCCGAACTCCAGGCCGTGCCTGGGATCGGACCGGCGCGGGCCGGGGCCATCCGACACGCCCTGGACACGCCGTATCTCCCATCCGCAGCGCAGGAGCAGACGGCTCCGGACGGACCTGGGTGGCTTGTACCGCCGAGCACCAACGACGATCGTCGCCGCCGCAAGGCCGTCGAAGGCCGGGAAGACGGCTCGGGTTGATTGTCCGGCTTCATCGCGTCCCGCCTTCCGGCCCCGTGCCCTTCAGCGCCAGCGGAGGCAGGCAGCGTTGCGCCGCCGGGACGTCACCTTAGACCGGACGATGGCGCGCAACGTGCGGAGCCGTTGGGCGGTATCAGGGGCATTCGGTGGCGCTGAGTCTTTGCGCCCGGGCGAAAGATTGTGATATCCTTCGCAATCGAAATCGGGCCGGGGGAGAGGGTGTTCGACCGCCCAACGCCGGAGCAGCGAAGGCAGCTGGAGGCGGCGGGCGTCGCCTCCGGGCTCGGCTGCTCTATCGTCGTGACCATGATTGTGCTGATCGGTGGGGGCGTCGCGCTCGATCAGTGGGCAGAGACGACGCCCTGGTTCACGCTGCTCGGGGTGGCTCTCGGGCTCGTAGCCGCGGGGTACCAGCTCTACGAATTGACATTGGTGGGGCGCAAAGACCGCGGGGCCGGGCCCATGGGTCGGCAGATCGCGAAGATGCCCATCCCCCGCCGTGGGACTGCGGTACGTAACGGAACGCCGGCGCGGAAAGCCGATCGGCACGAGGAGTAGCGCGTAGGCATGGAAGTCCACGTCGAACTCGCGGCCGAGACCCTTTTCCACATCGGCCCGATCCCCATCACCAATTCGATGCTCACGATGTTCATCGTGATGGGACTCATCCTTCTCACCGGTTCCCTAATTGCCCGCAACGCGAAGCCAATCCCCGGACGTGCCCAGGGCGCGTTCGAGGGCATCGTCGAGTTCTTGCTCGGCCTCGTGGAGGGGACGGCGGGACGGAAGGCCGGTCGCCGCATCTTCCCGCTCGTGGGCGGCATCTTCATCTTCATCATCTTCGCCAATTACTCCGGCCTGCTGCCGGGCGTCGGTACCATCGGCTACTACCATGAAGAGGCTGCCGAGACAGGTTCTCAGCAGCAGGAAGAGGATGTCGAGGTACCTGAGGCCGAGGGTGACCACTCCCGAGCTCCGTCGATCTACGATGTCGCCTCGGCGAATGCCTCCGACCGATCGCTGACGCTCCTTGCCCAGGAAACCGGTCAGGGTGACGATCACAGCAAGGAAGGGACCGGAGGGGAGGCGACGACGGGCCAGGAGCCGGCGCGCGCTGAAGGCGAGGACCACGGCGAAGAGCCCCACAAGGTCCTAGTGCCGTTCTTCCGGGCTCCCAACGCCGACTTGAACATGACCCTGGCCATGGCGCTCCTGACCTTCACGGTGGTTCAGGTGGCGGGCATCTCAGCTCATGGGTTCAAGGGCCGGATCAAGCACATGGCCGATCCACCGTTCCTCTTCCCGATTGAGGTCATCTCGGAGTTCTCGCGCATCATCTCACTTTCGGCCCGGCTCTTCGGCAACGTCTTCGCCGGCGAGGTCTTGCTCGCAGTCATGTTCGCAATGGCGGCGGCGATCCGCGTGGCCATCGTCCCGGTGGTCTTCCCGGTCATCTTCCTTGGGCTGGAACTGCTCTTCGGCGCCATCCAGGCGCTGGTCTTCGCTCTCCTGACGCTCATCTACATCACCCTGGCGACGGCGGGCGGTCACGGCGACGACGCCCACGAGGCCCACGTCGAGGGCGCGCACGGGCTCGGGAACGTGCCCGCGAGCGCCGGCGACTAGGGATTCAGAGGCCCCGACATCGGGGTCCGTTCTGGGCCGGTCGAAGAGATCGGCCCGCTTGACAGTGCGGACGACGGCGCGAGCCGGAAGAACGGAAGTCCGAAACGCGGGGTTCGGAGGGGAGCGGCGGACGGCCGCTCCTCAGCAACACGAGGATCGCCCGTGCGGAGGGCGACGAGGGAGGGAATACACGTGTTCGACGCGATTACCGACGTTGCGGGACCAAAGGCGATCGGCGCCGCGCTGGCGATCGGTCTCGGCGGTCTCGGCCCGGGCCTGGGCATCGGGCTCGCGGTCCGCGGCGCCATGGAGGCGCTCGGCCGGAACCCGGAGGCGGCCGGTGACATCCGGACTACGATGATCATCGGTGCGGCGCTCGCCGAGGCCGTCGCCATCTACGCCTTCGTGATCGCGATCATCATCGCATTCGTCGTCTAGATCCACCGCCCTGACCGAACCGAACGGCGCCGGTTCGAGGCTCATGGAGCGCTCAGAGCCGGAGCCGTTCCGCAAGAGGACGCGGCGGAACGACCCTTGTCGTTGATTGGCAGGGGACGGGTGAAACGGGGGAGTAGGAGCACCATGGACGCTCTCGGCGTCAACGGCTGGAACCTGATCATCCAGCTCGCCGCGTTCATCATCTTCATCTACCTGCTGTGGCGCTACGCCCTCGGCCCCATCGTCCGCGTCCTGGACCAGCGTCAGGAGCGGATCCGCGAGAGCATGGAAGCCGCCACGCGAATGCAGGCCGAACTCCAGGCGACAGCCGCCCGCAACGAGGAGGTTCTCGCCGAAGCGCGGCGGGAGGCGCAGCAGATTGTCGCCAACGCCCGCGAGGCGAGCGATGCCACGATCGCCCGTGCGCGGGAAGAGGCAGCCGCCCAAGCGGAGCAGTATCTCACCCGGGCCGAGGAGACACTGCGTCAGGAGTCGGCGCAAGCGCGCCAACAACTCCGCCAGGAGGTGGCCGATCTCGCCGTGATGGCGGCGTCGCGCATCGTCCGCAAGGAACTGGATCCAGCCGCTCAGACCCGACTGATTCAAGAGACGCTGGCCGAAGCCGGAGGCAGCACTCGCCCCTCCTCCGGGAATGGCACACGCGGCACGGGGTCCCCGGCCTAGACGCGGCCACTGCGAGAGGAGCTCAAGATGGCGAGCAACGCCGCGAAGACCTACGCGCGAGCGGTGTTCGAACTGGCAAAAGAGAAGGGTGCGCTCGACGCCTGGCAAGCCGACCTGTCGCGCCTTGAGCAGGTACTGTCTAATCCGAGCGTCGCTCACCTGTTCCAGAACCCCAACATCACGCCCGAGCATAAGCAGCAGGCCGTTTTGCAACTGCTGGCCGGATCACAACCAGAAATCGGCAATCTCATTCGGGTCCTCGCGGAACGAGACCGGCTCGATATCGTGCCCGACATCGTCCGCGCCTACACAGAGGCTCGGCTGAACGCGCAGGGCATCGCGGTCGCCGACGTGACCACGGCCGAGCCGTTGACGCCCCCGGAGCAGCAGCTCGTGCGGGACCAACTCAAGCGCATCGTCGGCAAAAACATTGAACTCCGGATGCGGACCGACCCGGAGATCATCGGCGGGGTGGTCGCCCGGGTTGGCGACATGCTGATCGACGGCAGCGTCGTCAGCCAACTCCGTCGCCTCCGTGCGCGACTGGCCGCTTCCGCTTAAACTTCCCCAAGGCGGCGTGCCGCCTGCCCCTCGTTCTAAGACCCGTTCCATGTAGCCGGCCTGCGGGCCACGAGAGGACCCAACGCCATGGCTGTCAACGCCAGCGAGATTGTTTCCAATCTGAAAGGCCTGATCGCCGGGGCCGACAACCAGATGACGGTGACCAACGTCGGCACCGTAGTGAGCGTCGGAGACGGCATTGCTACCGTCTACGGGCTGACCCAGGTCATGGCCAGCGAGCTCGTCGAGTTCCCCAAGACCCAGACTCTCGGTCTCGCCTTCAACCTGGAGGAGGATAGCGTCGGGGTCATCGTCCTCGGCGAGTACACCCACATTGAGGAGGGCGACGAAGTCCGCTCCACCGGGCGAATCGCGTCGGTGCCGGTCGGCGACGCCCTGATTGGTCGCGTGGTCGATGCCCTCGGCCGGCCGATCGACGGCAAAGGTCCGATTGCTTCGGACAGGACCCGTCCAATTGAGCGAATCGCGCCGGGCGTTATCGCCCGCCAGAACGTTGATACGGCGCTCCAGACCGGCATCAAGGCCATCGACGCAATGATCCCCATCGGTCGCGGTCAGCGCGAGCTAATCATCGGCGACCGCCAGGTTGGCAAGACCGCCATCGTGCTCGACACGATCATCAATCAGAAGACCAGCGGTGTGGTCTGCATCTATGTCGCGATTGGGCTGAAGCGAGCCCAGGTCGCTCAGGCCGTGCGGATCCTGGAGGAGCACGGCGCGATGGATCACACCATCGTGGTCGCCGCCTCCGCCGCCGACCCGGCCCCGCTCCAATTCATCGCCCCCTTTGCCGGGACTGCGATGGGCGAAGAGTTCATGGAGACGGGCCGCGACGCACTGATCGTCTACGACGACCTGTCCAAGCATGCCCAGGCGTATCGAGAGGTGTCGCTGCTGGTGCGCCGCCCGCCTGGCCGCGAGGCCTACCCCGGCGACGTCTTCTACCTGCACTCGCGGCTGCTGGAGCGCTCCGCCCGCCTCTCGGATGACCAGGGAGGTGGTTCACTCACCAGCCTGCCCATGATCGAGACGCAGGCGAGCGATGTCTCGGCCTACATCCCGACCAACGTTATCTCCATCACCGACGGCCAGATCTACCTGGAGCCGGATCTCTTCTACGCCGGCGTCCGGCCGGCCGTGAACGCCGGTCTTTCCGTCTCCCGTGTCGGTGGCGCGGCGCAGATCAAGGCCATGCGCCAGGTGGCCGGTCGCCTCCGCCTCGACCTCGCGAGCTTCCGCTCGCTGGCCGCCTTCGCGCAGTTCGGCTCCGACCTGGATCCCGCGACCCGGCAGCAACTCGAGACCGGTCAGCGAATGACCGAGATCCTGAAGCAGGGACAGTACCAGCCGATGCCGGTCGAGGAGCAGGTGGCAATCCTCTGGGCAGCCACCAACGGGTTCCTCAACGACGTGCCGACCGACCAGGTGCAGGCGTTCGAGAGCGAGTACCTGGAGTACCTGCGGACGGCTCAAGCCGATCTCCTCAGGAGGATCGCCGACGAGAAGGCGCTCAGCGACGA
>JALYMD010000008.1 GCA_030773875.1 Chloroflexota bacterium
CCACTCCGGCGACGATCAGCACCAGCGAACTGATCCGGAGCGCGTCGCGCGGCTCGTCAAGGACCACCATCCCGACCAGGGCGGTGCCGGCCGCTCCGATCCCCGTCCAGACCGCGTACGCCGTACCAACGGGCAAGCTCTGCAGGGCGCGGGTCAGTAGGTAAAAACTGGCACCTCCGCCGAGAAGAAAGGCCAGGGTCGGCCAGAGTCGGGTGAACCCCTGGCTGTACTTCAAACCGAGGGCGAACGCGATCTCCAGCAACCCCGCACAGATGAGGTAGACCCAGGCCATAACTGCTCCTTGAGCCACCCGACACCACCCGGTGTCGTACAGGGCGATCCCTGTCCACCTCGGTGGGACGACAAGCGGCTGAGGGCGCCGGCCGCTACAGTTCGCTCCCATCGGCCCTGTAACCAGGGCCTTCCGTCGCCACCCATAACCTGCGGGATGGTCCCGGCACTTAGCTACCCTACCGCAAGTCACCCGGGAGCAGATCCTGAGATCCTGCCCGATCCACCCGCGCTCCTAGCGAAGCCAATCGTTCCGGCGTTGACACGGGTGCTGATAGAACATATGATCGTATACCAGATAGAGCAGGGAAGGAGCGCTCAAAGGTCGCCCACCTGCCGCTCGGCTCCGCCGCGCCCGACGCGCTAGCGGTCGGCCCGTACGGCAAGGAACGACCTGGATGCACCACTCCTGGAACCGGACCCTTCCCTTCGCACCGCCTGATTCCGCCGACGCGGCGGCCCTTGCCCGCGCCGCGGCGTACCTAACGCGTGCCGGAACCGAGACCGCCAGCCAACTCCTGGCCGCACGTTCCGACGCCGCGTTGTTGACTGCCGTCCGCGACGAACTCCTTGCCTGCGCCGCGCTCTGCGATGGGTTGCTCGACCTCGTCACCGACGTGGAGCCCGTGAAGGGGCACCCTCCCCTCGGCTCCTAAACCGAAGCCAAGCAGCCGTGGCGAGGATTCCTCACCCACTCCTGGCTCTAGCCGGCTCTCAGCCGGGGGGGTGTCGCCACCGACGGACCCGGCGTCTATCTGGTTTCCCCGGCACGGGACGATGCGTGCCGGAAAACCGGATGCGAAGCGGCGGGTCTTGCCAATTCGGCACAAACGGCCTAGGATGGGCACCCCTCGGTGGTTCGCTGCCGGGTGGCCGGTCATCCTTCCGCTCGTCCGGCACCGCCGCGGCGACTCCGATCCCGCCGCCTCCGTGCCGGTCCCGTACCCACGCTCCGTACTGTCGTTTCGAAGGCGCGCAAAGGAGGACGAGATGGGACGTATCATCGTCGCCAACCGCCGCGGACACCAGGTTGTGGACTGGGAGACGACGGACACCGAAGAGGCACGCGCCGGCGTTGCCGAGGCCGAGCGGATCATCAAAGAGGCGCGAGCCAATGGCTGCGCTGTCTCCAAGAAGGTTGACGGCCTCCATGTGTTGGATCGCGGTCCCTTCGACCCTGAAGCCGAGGAGTACCAGATCATCGCCCCGATCGCGGGCGGCTAGCGATCTGAGGCCCGGCGGGCAGGACCCCATGAGGAGGGTCCCGCCCGCTGCCCCCCCACCGATAGACGATGGACCTCGCCACTCTCTGGCGCCGGCTCACGGATGCGCTTCGTCCTCCCCAATGGGGAGAGGATGGCGCGTGGGCTTCAGGACATGATGCTGACGGGCAGACAACGGAGGGCGAACCGCCGCTGGAGCTGCCCTGGCGACACCGCTGGGACCACCTGCCTAAGCGCAGTGCCGGTTTCGGTTTCACCCGACGCGACTACCGTGAAGCGCGTCGCCGGGCGGAGGAGGTTGCGCGGGGCACCCTTGGAGAAGCGCTCTGGTCCCGCCTGCGGCGGGACGGTTACCTGGACCTGCCGTCGCGCCGCTACCCCGGCGTGACCTACCGCCTACGGATTGGCCAGCGGATCGAGGTTCGCTGCGCGCCGGATACCCGGTCGCCCTGGCGCTTCCCGTACCTGTGCATCAATCCGACGTACCCCCTGCCGGAGGCAGAGTTCTTCGCTCACCTCTATCTCTACGTCCGCGACCACGAGGACGAGGTGATTCGCGTCGCGGCCCCCCAACCCTGGGATCAACCCCTCGGTCGAACGTTCTAGGTCTGGGTATTGCCGAGCGGATCGCTTGGTCCCGAGGGCGTTGGCATTTGCCGGTCATGGCTCGTTAGGATCGACCTGAATCGCGCCAACCGCGGCGCGACCCGGCGGCCGAAGCCGAGCCGGGTCGCTTCCTTCGTCGGCGGGTGACGCGTCAGGTCAGCGTCAGCGACCGACCTACCCGTTGGTGACCTTCTTGACGAGGTCGTCGGCCTTGTCCTTGACGTCGGCCATGCCCTGCTTCAGCTTGCCGGACGCCTGATCGGTTTCGCCCTCGGACTGGGTCTGATCGTCACCCGTCAACTCGCCGAACGCCGACTTGCCACGGCCCTTCACCTCATCGAGGTTCCCTTCGATGCGGTCCCGGCTCTGATCGGTCATCGTCGTGTCCTCCTTCGTGCCTGACGGAGCGGCGCCATCATTGGCGCCAGCGTCTTTGTCGTTGCAACCCCGGTGCCAGGAATCCGTAGAGGGGCGCGGGAGCGGCCTCTCGGCAGCGTAGGCACGTGGACTGGAGCGCGACAAGCAATCCCTCGCGGCCGTTCCTCCGTACCCATGAACAGGGGAGCCGTCGCGATAGGCGTGCGCCGTCACGCAAAGGAGCCCGGAGATTTCTTCTTGCACAGCATTCCTGTGCAATGTATTGACAAATACCGCAGCCCCTCCTAGAATGCTGGTGGTTGAAGGGTTGACGCGGTGTCCCAGGGTTGGGGAGCACGGTGGCGAACCCGATAGGAACGCAGCGGCGAGCAAGGCCCTGCAGTGAGGAGATTCGCGATGAAGTTCGCCGCCCGTGACGGCTCCACCGCCCGCACCCTCGCCGTCACCGCCGTCCCGGGGTTGCGTCGCTCAGCACCCAACTTTGGCCGTGCTGCCCAAGCACCAGCCGCCCCTCACGTGGGTTCGAGCGAGCACCGGGGTCGCTTCGTCAATGGCCATGGCAATGGTGCCGATGGCACCGGTCAAGGGCAGAGCGGCGGCCGGCCGCGACAGCAGCGCCCGAGCACCGTTGCCTTTACCAAGGGGCAAGAGATCTTCTCCCCCGGCAAGGGGAGCAATCTCGTCTACATCGTTCGGTCCGGCTGCGTCCGTCTCTACAAGACGTTGCCGGACGGCCGCTCGATCAACCTGGGTCTCCTTGGCCCCAACACGATCTTTGCCCAGGAAGATGCCTACGACGGCCTCGCGACCGGCACGACCGCCCAGGCTCTCGTAGATTCCACGCTCTCCGTCGTCGAGACTGATGACCTCGCGAGCCTGATCGCCGACTCCCCGGAGCTCGCCTCCGCCGTCGTCACCGGCATGACCCGCCGTCTGACCGAGTTGCAAACCCTGGTCGAGCACTTGTTGGTTCGTGATACGTCCGTCCGCCTGGTGGCCACCCTCCTTAGTCTCGCCACCCGGTTTGGCCGGCCAACCGCGGACGGGATGACCGCGATCGCCCTGCCGCTGACCCACCAGAGCCTCGCGAACATGATTGGCTCCAACCGCGTCACCGTCACCCGCAAGCTCCTGGAGCTGCAGGAGGACGGGGTGGTCCGCTCCCTTGGCCGCAACGCGCTCGCGGTCGATCCAGAGAAGCTGCGCCGCTATGCCCAAACTGCCAGTACGGCCAAGGAGACGGAGTAGGCGTCGGACGCCCGACGCCCGACGCCAGAACCATCGTAGGGGCGTTGCTTGCTGGGCTCGCTTTCCGGCCAGCGCACTCCGCTTTGATGGGGTGGCTTCCCCTCTGGACGCAACGCGCGCTGGCCGCCCACTGAGCCAGATCCGACCGGGAGAAGGAAACAGCGATGGCAAGCGAACGGATGTCCATCTCCGCCGAGCGGGAGCCCCTTGGCGCAGCACCGACCACCGGGCGGATCTTCCTCACGGGGGGCACCGGCTATGTGGGCGGGAACATCCGCGAAGCGCTCGCCGGTCGGCCGCTCCGGCGCCTGGTTCGGGACAAGGCAGCCGCCGCCAACCTCGTCGGCCCGGACGTGGAGGTGGTCGAAGGCGACGTGACCCGGCCGGAAACCCTGCGGGAGGCGATGGACGGCTGTGAGGCGGTAGTCCACCTGGTGGCGATCATCGCCGAGGAGGGCGGCGCCACCTTCGACGGCGTGATCCACCAGGGCACCGTCAACGTGGTGGGTGAGGCGCAGCGGGCCAGGATCCGCCGCTTCGTCCACATGAGCGCCATGGGCACCACTGACGACCCCCGCTACGCCTACATGCAGGCCAAGTGGCGGGCAGAGCAGGTGGTCAAGACCTCCGGCATCCCCTGGACGATCTTCCGCCCCTCGGTGGTCTTTGGCCCCGGCGACGAGTTCATCAACGCCCTGGCCGGCGTGGTCAGGAACTTCCCGCTCATCCCCGTCGTCGGCGATGGTCAGAGCAAGTTCCAGCCGGTTTCAGTGCGGGAGGTCGCCGAAGCGTTCGCCAAGGCACTGGACGACCCTGCGGCCGTCGGCCAGATTTACGAACTGGGCGGCGCCCAGGTCTACACCTATGAGGGGATGCTGGACGCGATCGCCGCGAAGCTAGGCAAGAAGAAGCCGAAGGCGCACGTCCCTGTCGCGCTGATGATGCCGGTGGTCAAGCTCTCCAAGCCGCTGCCGAAGGCGCTCCGGCCCCCGGTGACGGTGGAGCAGCTCAAGATGCTCGCCCTGGACAACTGCACCGACCAGAACGCCGCCCCGCAGCTGCTCGGCCGCCAGCCCCTCCGCCTCGAAGACGGCATCGACTACATCCTGCCCAGTGCGCGGTAGTCGTCAGACGCCTGAGGCCTGAGGTCAGACACTACTGTTGAGACGCGGTGTTAATGGCGTGTACCGTTGGGAAAACTGTGGTGCACCTCCCGGCAGGTTCACTTCATAATTCCCGTCAAGTATCGGCCAAAGACTCAACTGATCACGTTCCACATGGCATGTAGTCCATCTTGTTCCCAGCTCAACGAATATCGCGAACCCATTGGTGAAGTGGCCTTCCCCTTGGGCGTACAATAGACATGATCTCAGGAGATCGCGACAGGCGGTCGAACTAGAGGAGCCCTCCATGCCGGCCCCGACCACCAATCAGCCAGGTCCAAAGATGCCCCCCCCGGGGCCATCCAACATCATCGTCCGGACTCCAAGCCCTCTGCCGCCGCCTCGCACTGTGCGCTCACAGTAACGACCAGAAGGCAACCAAGGCGGCGGCTGAGAGAAGGATGACCTCCACAACCAGGGCTGTAACTGCTACGCCGACATAGCGTGCCTTCCGGCTCAACTCAGGCGCGTTGTCTCGAATCGACGCGGCATACTCCTCGGCGACCCAGCGGCGCAATACCTCGCCGCTGTACGCGTTGCTGTGGTGCTCCAGGGTTGCAATATTGGGTCGGTATTCCACACCGCGCACCATCGACGCTCTCCACCAGAAGGCTAGAAGCCCGAGGTAGAAGAAGGTCGCTGCAACCAGCAGGATGACAACCTCACTCGAAATATGGATCGATGACTCCCCCAAGAGTGTCAAGAGGCCAACAGTTAGCGGCAACAGGGTGCTGCCGACGGACAGGGCACCGGCCGCTTTCGTATCCAACGTATCATGCGTACTGACCTGCACGCCCAGGAAGTTGAGCGCAGCATCTCGGAACACCTGGTCAGCTGAAGGGGCATCCCTGCTCGCGTCCGCACTTGGTGGTGCCTGCTGGTCCGGAGGCGGCGCAGGAAGCGGTCTCCGTGACCAACGGATCGCCGCGCGCAGGAAGAAGACAAACCAGACACCGGCAACGCCGCCGAGGATATAAATCCACTGCTGACCGGAAATCGTCTCCGTTAGGAATCCTGGCATCGAACGCACTCCTCGGCCCACCGCCTCAACAATCCGGTCGGGTCGAGTCCCCGCCTGAATCGTTCTTACAGGAGAGCGGTCCGCAGGAGAGATCCGTGTGCCTGCCTGGCATTTCCTGGCGACGCGGAACCGTCCCGCTACTACAGGTGGACTTAAATTCCAGCGGCAGCACTCTCGGTATTGACCAAGGCCGACGCTAATCTCGTAGCGATTCGATCCGCGCTGTAAGCTGCTCTACGAGGAACGGGTTGGCGAGGAGGATGCCGGATGGCCTCCGGTTCGTGGGTAAGCCACTTGAGGCGATGATGACGGTAATGCTTCGGTCGAGCACGAACCGTGAGAACGCGCCTCGTTCTCGATTCTAGGGCACTGCTGGTTAGGATCAGGGCACGACCAGGTCGCTCATTCCCCTTGTTCCTCTCATCTCGCCCCCTACCGGTAGCTCGCCGCCTGCAACTCGAACAACCCAGCGTAGCGGCCGCTGAGGGCCATCAACTCCTCGTGGGTTCCCTGCTCCAGTAGCCGGCCGTTCTCCAGGACCAGGATCCGGTCGGCCATCCGGGCCGTCGAGAAGCGGTGGGAGATGAAGAGGGCCATCCGGCCTTCCGTCAGCTGCTTGATCCGGCTGAA
>JALYMD010000009.1 GCA_030773875.1 Chloroflexota bacterium
CGCAACCGCCTCGACCGAGGTCGCCAGCGGCTCCGCCTTCGCGCCGATCCGCGCGCTGAGAGCGTCAAGGATTCGCTCGATCTCGTGCGCTTCTGCGGCCTGCTGCTCGCGCCACCGGTTGTTCAGCTCCACGACATCCAGCGGCTCAATGAAGAGCGTCTGGCCGCTCGCGGAGGTGTCGTGAACCACGCCGGGCACCTGACCCCTAGCTTCTGCCTTGACCGGGATCACGTAGCGACCGTCCCGCATCGTGACGATGGCATCCTGAATCGCTGAGGCGTACCGGCCACCGGACAGCAACCCGTTGAGCCGGTCCGTGAGCCGGCTCTGGGCCACCCGGATCGCTCGCCGGATCCGCGCCAGTTCGTCACTCGCGGTATCCAGCACGTCACCGCGCGGACCAACCGTGCGGCCAATGTCGGTTTCGATATCCGGCAATTCGGCGACGTGGCCGACAAACTCGGCCAGAGAGGGGAACCGCTCCTCGACATCCGGCAGGCGGAAGAAGCTTCGTCGTAAATTGCGCCCGGCGGCGACCATATCTTGAACCAGCAGCAATTCCGGTGGCGTCAACCGGCCGCCCTTTGCCGCCCGCGCGACAAGGGCTCGGATGTCACGAGCGCCGCCGATGCTGACGTCCGGGAAATTGGTGAGAAGGTCGACGGCTTCCGCCGTCACCTCAAGCAGGTAGGCCACCTGGCTCGGGTCGCCGCTCGGACCCAACTCCCGGGCCCGTTCCGCGGCCACGCCGAAGCGGCAGCGGGAGGCAAGACGCTCCAACACCGCCGGGAATTCGAGCTTGGCGAGAACGGCATCATGCACGGGTTCGCTGGCCTCTGGCTAAGGTAAGCATCGTCTACGAGCCCTCGGCATCCCGTTGCGGCGACATCTCTAGACTTCAACGCGCCGACCCGACGAGCGCTTCCCCAGGGTTGCGCACGATCCTCCTCAACGGAGAACCTGGTCGGCGCCGGGCACGAAACGCCGGAATCTGCCGCGCAAATGGTAACAACAATCGCTGCTGACCGTGACTCCTGGGCCTCACCGGACCCGCATTGCGTAAAGACTCGAAGAGGCCGTATCGGGTGGTTGTGTCACAGTTGACACGAACAAGTGTTCGTTCCTATAATGGCGCAACCGTGGGAGCAGCGGCGTCACCCGTGAACGCCGGGCGCCACGAGGAGAGGACGCCGATGAAGGACCTATCGCGGCGGCAGCGCGCCATCCTCGACTTCATCGAGGGTTTCCTGCGCGAGAATGACTATCCGCCGACGATCCGTGACATCCAGCGTGAACTCGGCATCTCCTCCACCAGCGTTGTTGATTACAACCTCAAGGTTCTGGAGGAGCGGTCGCTGATCCGCCGCAACCGCAACATCTCCCGGGGCATCGAGCTTGTTGGGCGCTCGTCCGGGCGGCACAACATCGTTGCGATCCCGGTAATTGGGCAGATTGCCGCAGGTCTCCCAATCCCTGTCCCTGGGGATCTGGAAGGCAGCGATGCCGCCGAAACGATCGAGCTCAGCACCGACCTCCTTCCGGAGACGCGGGACCTCTTCGCGCTCCGGGTCAAGGGCCATTCCATGGTGGATGCCCTGATCAACGATGGGGATATCGTGCTGCTCCGTCACCAGGAGACGTGCGAGAACGGTGAGACGGTGGCCGTCTGGATCAAGGATGCCAAGGAGACGACGCTCAAGCGCTTCTACCATGAAGGTGAGCGAGTCCGTCTTCAGCCGGCGAACGTCACCATGGAGCCGATCTACACCCCTGCAGACAACGTCGAAATCCAGGGCAAGCTGGTCAGCGTGGTCCGCGCGATCGTCTAACTCCCACCTTGCGCGATGTCTCTTCCGAGGCTCCGGCAATAGCCGGGGCCTCGCCTGTCTTCACCACCAACGTACGACGAGGTCTTGCGTTCTCCATTGGTCAGCACCCCCTGATCGGTAGCAGGGGAGCTCAGGGAGAATCCAAAACTCCTGAATATCACCAGGACCCGTCGTCAGTCACCGTACCCCTCTCCTTTGCGCCAGGTCCCATGGGGTCAATACGAAGGCCCGGGCCGCGCTCGGCCGTGGTCTGCGTCCCCGCCCGCCTGCCACCAGCGGTGACATCGTCCCTGTTCCCGGTGTCGCGGAAATCCGGTGCTATACTCCTCCGGCTCTGATAGACCGACCGGCGACACCCCCGAGGAGGCGGCTCGACGTGGAGAACGCGTTCCTCACCGGCATCGGCCTCGCGGCTCCCGCCGGTCTTAACGCGTACCTCCCCCTGCTGCTCCTCGCCCTCGCCGACCGCATCACGGAACGCATCACCCTCAACCAGCCCTACGATTTCCTCTCCTCCGGCTGGGGTATTGCCGTCATCACCTTCCTCCTCACCGTGGAGGCGGTCGCCGACAAGATCCCGGGCATCGACCACGCGAACGACCTCATTCAGTCGGCGATCCGGCCGGCCGCCGGGGCGACTCTGATGATGGCCTCCACCAGTGAAGGCTCCTCGCTCAACCCGGTGATCGCGATGATCGTCGGCCTCGTCACCGCCGGTTCGGTCCACGCTGCCAAAGCCACCTCCCGCCCCGCCATCACCCTCAGCACCGACGGCCTCGGCAACCCACTCGTGAGCCTCGTCGAGGATGGTGTGGCCCTCGTGACGGGCCTCGTCGCTATCCTCGCCCCGATCCTGGTCGTGCTGCCACTCGTGGCCCTGTTCGCCCTGCTTCTCTACGGCTACCGGCGATTTCGTTGTCGCTCACCAGCATCTTCCCAAGCCGTAGCGCATAACTTGCGTCAATAAGACTCAGGGTTTAGAATCGCTCTCGACGGTTAACTCGGGAGCAGCGCCATGCCGACTGTGCAGTTCAAGGATTACTACCAGACGTTAGGCGTCCCTCGCGACGCGGACGAAAAGGCCGTGCGCGCGGCCTACCGCAAACTCGCCCGCAAGCATCACCCGGACATCAATCCGGGGGACAGGGCAGCTGAGGAGCGGTTCAAAGAGAT
>JALYMD010000010.1 GCA_030773875.1 Chloroflexota bacterium
GTTTTTTGTTGCCCGCGGGCTTGGACAGCTCTACGCCGGGCACCACGAACGAAACGGAGGGAACCGCCATGATCGTCACCATCACTGCTGATGCCCCTGCTGGCACTCCGACGGCCATCCTCGCTGCTGCGACCGCCTCCGGCTTGGAAGCCCGCTTGATGCCGGACGGGCGGGGCGGCGAACTCGTGGGGGTGGACGGGTTCCTGCCGGCCGACGTCCTCGCCATCCCCGGGATTGGAACAGTGCACCCGATTCACAAACCGTACATGCTGGCGAGTAAGGAGCACCGGTCGCCGAGTGTCATCCGGGTAGGTGAAATTGCTATCGGCGCGGCTCGTCCGGTGCTGATCGCGGGGCCGTGCGTCGTGGAGGGCCGGGACGAGCTCCTTCGGACCGCGGTCGCCTGCCGAGCTGCGGGTGCCGAGATCCTACGGGGTAGCGCATTCAAGCCGCGTACCTCCCCCTACGCCTTCCAAGGGCTTGGGGAGGAAGATCTCCGCCACCTCGCCACGGCGCGCGAGCTGACTGGCATGCCGGTGGTCACCGAGGTGATGGAGCCGGACCAGGTGGACTTGGTGGCGGATTACGCGGACATGCTCCAAGTGGGGAGTCGAAATATGGCCAACTTCCCACTCCTGCGGAGGGTCGGACGGACAAGCAAGCGCGTCCTCCTCAAGCGGGGCTTCTCCGCCACGGTCGAGGAGTGGCTGATGAGCGCGGAGTACATCTTGGCGAGCGGGAATCCCAACGTGGTCCTCTGCGAACGCGGCATTCGTGGCTTCGATCCGCTCGTCCGCTTCAATTTGGATCTCAACGCCGTGCCGCTTGCGAAGGAGCTTTCCCACCTGCCGGTGCTGGTGGATCCGAGCCATGGAACGGGTAAGCGTTCGCTAGTGCCACGGATGGCGCTGGCCGGGCTGGCAGCCGGGGCGGACGGTCTGATCGGCGAAGTGCACCCGGACCCTGACACGGCCCGCTGCGACGCCTCCCAGACGATTACCCCCGCCGAGTTGGCGCGCGTCCGGCACCGCGGGGACGCGTTGCACACGGCTCTGCGAGGCTTTGATGAGGAGGAGGTTGGCGCGCTCCACACCGAGTTGGCCTTGACGGCGTAGCGAGCGCTCTTCAGGGTTCGTGGCTGGCGCGGGCCTTGCGTCGTCTCTCGTTCAGGGTGACCGAGGAGGAGTCGTCGAGGACCAGTATGCTGCCGATCAGCCGCCCGGAAGCGAACGACGTCATTCGCGAGCGTTTGAGCCTGCGGGAGTGGTGGCCGACCCTGATCGCCGGTGGTCTATCGCTGGTAGTCATTGCCGGCCTGCTCTATCTGTTCGACGAGGTCTCGCCCCACGCGCGGGCGCCGGTCCTCGAAGGGCTGACCAATTCCGTCTTTTGGTTGGCATCGGCCATGATCGGCGCCTGTGCGACCATCGCAGCGCTTATGCTGACAACGCTGACCCTGATGGAGCATCTGGACACCCGGCGGATGGGCCCCCGATTCTTGTTCCACCTCCGTCTCACCGTGTTAGCCGCGCTGTTCACCGTCGGGCTCGCCATCCTCGCGCTGGTTCTGACGATCTTTCCGTCTGCCGGCACAGAGGATTTCCAGCCCGAGCAGTGGCAGAATGACGCGACGTTTTACGGCATGGTTGGCCTGACGGCGATGATGATCGGCTCGTTCTCAATGGTTCTCAGTTCGCTCTACTCAACGATTGCGGATGTCTTCCGCAATCTGCCTCAGCGATGGGTGGCGGACATCCTGGCCGAGGATGATGGCGACGATGATCGGGCGCTCGCCCCCTACGTGAAGGGTTCGCGGGCCCCGGGCGCCAGGCCGGTGATTGGGAAGGCGGATCAGCCAGTCGCGGATTAGGTGCATCGTGCGGCGCACATCACCCAGCAGAACGTCGCATACCATGGAACGAGACGCCGTGACCGTCGTCGGTGCATTGTTCCGCTCATGATCGTGATGCTCCACGCCGCTTGAGGTTCTCTCTAGGGGTCGGACTGTCCTCCTTCTGGGATTCTAAATCGCTCTAGAATTGACGCTCGTGAAGTCTCTGTCTATCGGCTTTGGAGCGTGCTCGGTGCTGACGACAGTGCTGTGGCCCTACTGCTCAAGGACCAACCCCGTGACGATGCCCTCTCCCCAGGAACATCAGACGTTCGTTGTCGGCACCGCCGGTCACGTCGACCATGGGAAATCGACCCTGGTGAAGGCCCTGACCGGGATCGATCCCGATCGCCTCGCGGAGGAAAAAGCGCGGGCGATGACCATCGACCTTGGCTTTGCCTGGTTGACCCTGCCCAGCGGGCGGGAGGTCAGCATCGTCGATGTCCCCGGCCACGAGCGGTTCATCAAGAACATGCTGGCCGGTGTCGGCGGGATCGATGCCGCGCTGCTCATCATCGCCGCGGACGAAGGGCCGATGCCTCAGACAGCGGAACACCTGGCGATTCTCGACCTCCTCGGCGTCGGAGCGGGGGTCGTGGTGTTGACAAAGGCCGACGCTGTCGACGAGGAGTGGCTGGAGCTGGTGCGCGAGGAGACGCGGGAGCGGATAGCGGGCACGTCCTTGGCTGCCGCGCCGATCGTACCCGTCTCCGCCATGACCGGTGCCGGGCTGAAGGTGCTCCAAACCACGCTGGATACGGTGCTTGGCGCGGGTCGTCCCCGGCAGGCCGGGACTCGGCCCCGGCTCCCCATCGACCGCGTCTTCACCGTCAGCGGCTTCGGTACGGTCGTCACTGGTACGCTGATTGGGGGTGACCTGACGGTTGGGCAAGAGTTACGCGTAGCTCCTCGTGGCCTAACCACCCGCATTCGCGGTCTGCAGTCTCACATGACCAAGGTGTCACGGGCCCACCCTGGGAGCAGGACGGCGGTGAATCTCTCTGGTCTCGCCGTGGAGGACATCCGACAGGGAGATGTGCTGGCCCTGCCAGGTCTCCTGGCTCCAACACAACGGCTGGATGCCCGCCTTCGCCTTCTCCCGGATGCACCCGCCCCACTGGAGCAGAACGACGGGGTTGATTTCTTCACCGGAGCCGCTGAGCTGCCGGCACGCCTGACGCTGCTCGATCGCGAGGTGATGCGTCCAGGTGAGGAGGGGTGGGTCCAAATCCGATTCCGCGAGCCGCTCGCGGTGCTCAAGGGGGACCGCTTCATCATCCGCCGCCCGTCGCCGAGCATCACCATCGGGGGTGGGGAGATCGTCGATCCTGCCCCCCCGCGCCACCGGCGCTTCCGGCAGGAGGTGGTCGGCGCGCTGGAAACCCTGGCGACGGGGAGCCCGGATGAGATCGTGCTGCAGGCGCTGGAGGAGTCGCCACGCGAGGTGCGGGCCTTGAAGGGGGGCCACCTCGCTGGGCTGGCTGACAATCAGATCGATGCTGCCCTCGCGCAGCTTGTGGCAGAGGGCGACGTGCTGGCCCTGGGCGCTGGTGACCCGGCTGCCCTCCGACCAGCTCGATTTGTTGTCGCGATGACCTCCTGGGTACGGCTCCGCGATCGCCTGGCCGCCGCGCTGGGGGAGTTCCACGTTCAACAGCCGCTGCGCCGAGGCATGCCAAAGGAGGAGCTTAAAAGCAGGCTAAGGCTTTCCCCGCCCCGCCTCTTCGACGATGTGTTGGCGACCGCCGTGGTGGACGGCGCGGCCCGCGACGACGGATCCACCGTTCGCCTTCCCGATTTCGCGATTCGCCTTGATCCGAAGCGGAGGGCCCTGGCGGATCGATTCCTTGCGGCGGTGGAGGCAGCGCCGTACGCCCCCCCTGCACCGACGGAGTTTGGGCTGGACCCGGAGACACTTGGAGCGCTGGTGGACCTTGCGGAGGTGGTGCGGGTGGCTGAAGGGGTGGTCTACGCGCCGGACGCCTATGCGGCGATCGAGCGCGAGGTGCTGGCTATGATTGATCGAGACGGAAGCGTGACCCTCGCGGCCTTCCGTGACCACTTTGGGACAAGTCGTAAGTTTGCCCAGGCAACCCTCGAATATCTGGATCAGCGGCGGATCACGCGGCGGGTAGGAGATGAGCGTGTGCGTTATGCCGGTGTGGGCGCGGCTTCGCTGGCCTAAGCAGAGGGAGCTGGCTGATGGAGCATCGGCAGCGACTTGGTGAGAAGACATGGGCGCGAGACGCGATGCTCGATGTCCTGCTAGCTCCAACCCGCCACCTCTTCATCTCGCCCCACTATGACGATATCGCGCTCTCCTGCGGGGGAACGGTTGCCCTGCTTGCCCGGTACAGACGACGACCGAGGATCGCGGTCGTCTTCGGGGAAGAGCCGCCGGAGAACGTCAAGTTGACGCGGTTCGCCGCCGAGACGCACGCGGCGTGGGGGCTGGGACCGCGGGAGGCTGTCGCCGCTCGTCGACGAGAGGAAACGGATGCTGCGGACCGGCTTGGCGCCGAGGTTACCCTGCTTCCGTTCCACGACGCCATCTACCGCGGGCACCGGTATGTCGGAGAGGACACCCTCTTTGGAGAGCCTGCCCCTGATGAACATGACCTGCCTTCAGACCTGACCGGCGAATTGAACCTCGACCTCGATCAGCTAGAGGAGACTCGGGTGTATGCCCCACTCGGGGTGGGGAAGCACGTCGATCACCAGATCGCCTTCAATGCGGGGATCACGTTGGCGCGTGCCGGCTGGGAAGTCTGGTTCTATGAGGACCTTCCCTATGCCGTTCAGCACGGCGCTCGTGACGATCGCCTGGAGACCGTGGGGCAGCAGCTACGAGTCGCGGCCGAGGTGGACGTGAGCGGAACGTGGCAGACGAAGCTTGCAGCCATCATGGCCTACCCGTCCCAACTCACAACGGTCTTTCAGCGTGCCGGGAGCGGCGCTTCACGTCAGGAGATCGATGCTTGCATGCGGGATTATGCAAGACGGGGTAGCGCTTCCTCCCCCATGGAACGCTTTTGGCGCCTGGATCCTCATCACACGTCATGGTCCAGCACGTAAGGCCGAACCTGATCAGGGGAACCAGACGGGTCTCCATCATGGGAACAGTGACTGCGTGTGATCCTACTGATAGGGGGTACGTCCCCAACGCGCCGAGGTCCGGCGCCCGCGGGAACGATTGGGACCACATGGTGAGTTGGGAGTCGAACTGAAGCGATCTGGCCAGCCTGCCCGATTCGGATGACCGGGTTACGCCACGGCAGGTTGTCGAGTGCAGGCCGCAACGGCCCTCACCTGGCAACGCCAGCCCCCGCGTGTCAAGTCCATCTGGATGCCGCTCCGTGCGATGTGGAAGCCGGTCAGGGGCACCTGTACTTCGCCCTTGCGGACCCTCTGCAGGGATGCCGGTTGCCACATGATGGGCGAGTGAGTCGTGACGATGTCGCCAGGTAGAGCCGCCGACCGCGGCTCAGGCAATGTTTGACAGCCTCTTCACGCCCGGTGCGGTGTAGAGTCACGGTCACCTGGACCTGACCTCAGGACTGCCACTGCCTCGACATGGGAACTGACAACTCTGGCGCGCTGACGTGCAACGCGGTGAGGCCCTGCGGCGGACGGGTCATTCCGGGTGGCACGGTGGTTGCGTGATCGTGATAGTGGGCAGGGACACGCTGGTGCCTCGTTACGGCACCTTCTCCGGAGAGCACGGACAGGCTGTCCGACGATTGCAGGAGGTGCGGCGTGTACATCGGCGTCGGCGCAGTCACGCTCATCTTGGTGATCGTGCTGCTCATCCTCCTGTTTTAGCGCTGCTCGCTGTCCCCTGGAACGTGCAGCGCCGACGAGGCATCCCGCCAGGTTGGGGGGATGATGACGGACCTGTTTGAAAGGAGACGCGACATGTACATCGGTGGTGGTATCGTCACTCTTCTGCTGATCATTTTGCTGCTTATCCTTATCTTCTAGGATCAATCGCAGCCACGATGTTGGGCCGGGAGCGCGTGACCTAACGC
>JALYMD010000011.1 GCA_030773875.1 Chloroflexota bacterium
GGCCTGACCTGCCCCCCGAAAACTGGTCCACGGATAATGGGAGTCCTCCGTGGTCTTGACCTGCCCCCCGGATTGGTCCACCCCTGGAGTTAGCCCGGGGCCTTCCGGGACGGGGCCAAGCCGGCGATCCATGCCGCCGGCGTCTGCTGCTGGAGCGCCCGATGGGGATGCTCCGTGTGGGTCCTCCACCTGACAGGCTTTGAGCATAACGAACGGATTTTCGTCCTCATATAAAGCCGCTCCGGTGGTCTAAAATATGTCGACCGAAGGTCAAGCCACTCGCGATCGACGATTCTGAGCCCCCCACCTTCCCCGCAGGATCGGAACATCTTCCTGTGCGAGGAGATGCCTGCCCGTGCCCATCACCCTAGCCGAGGTCGTCCGCCGCCTCAACGACCGACCGTCATCCGCAAAGGCCAACGGTGCCCCGGTCCCGTCGACCTTCGTTCCTGACGTCTTGGGGCTGTTCGACCGGCTTCGCCGCGCCTTCGTGCCCCGTACCGCCCTGGATCTCATCGACGAGCGGTTCCCTTGGGCTCGCGACCAGCGCTTGGCGATGGACCCAGATGTGCCCGAGCCGGAGCGGATGGCCGCCATTCGTCGCTTGGCCGAGACCGTTCGCTGGTCCCCCAATCCCTCCTGGGGCGGCCGGGAACTAGGCGCGTGGAACGAGTTGGTCGCCAGAGCACACTTGGAGGGCCGATCGCGCCACGCCGTCAAGGCGGATGTCCTTTTCCATGCGGTCGTGCTCGTCCTTAGCCACCGCGACGAAGTCCGCCGCATGCGGGTTGGTACGCACCACGGTTCGTTCGACCTCCGAGAGGCCGATGGCGGGCCGACCGGCGTTCGCCCGCTGGATCTCCCGTACTCGGCGGACTCGGACGTGGCGCCTGGTGCGCCGGCCGACTTCGTAGAGAGCCCGTATCGGTACTGGTTCCGCCGGGAAGTGCAGAAGGCAGCGACCGCCATCCTGCTTGAGGAGCCCTATCCGGCGCCGCCGCGCCCGGTTCAGCCATCACGGAAGCGGCGGTCCAAAGCCCCTGACGATCCGGCTGCCCTGGTGGATGGAAATCCAAGCGCGCTAGCAGCCCTCCTCGATCTCACGCCGGACCAGACCGATGATCCCCAGCTCGCCCGTGCCCTGGAGCTCGCCACCCCGGTGCAGCGGGAACTGCTCGCCCTTAAAGGATGCGGGCTGAGCACGGCGGCGGCGGCCCGGAGGCGAGGCATGGCCCCTGGGACGGCGCGGGTCCAGCTCAAGCTCTTCCACGACAAGCTCCGGCGAACGCTCACTTAAACGCTTCCCCCCACAAGTTCACGTTCTGGATAGGAGCCCCGGTTGGAGAGGGCTCTCTCCTATCCAGGAGGTGGACATGCCCCTCTACGTCACCGTGAGCCGCGGTGCCCGCGCCGACGCGGCAACTCCCATCTTGGCGAGTTCTGACCGCCACGTCGTCGGTGCCGTCCTCCAAACCCTCGCCCGTCTCGACGAGTGGGATGACGAGTGCGATGAGGCCAACGATTTGGCTCCCGACCCGCTCATCGAGGAGGCCGCCAATGCGTCCTCGAATTGAGCAGGCCCCCCGGGAAGCACCGGAAGCTTCGCCACTCTGGCCGTTGGTCCTCCTGCTGGCCGAGATCGCATCGCGGATCGAGCGGCAGGAGGCGACGGCGGCTCGGATGCGTGGCACCGCGGATCAGGGAGTTCCTGCCGAATTCAGTTTTTCGATCCTATCGGGTGACCGCCACGAGGAGGACCGGCCATGACGCCCCTTGAACTCGTGGTGTCCCGTCTCAAGGGCGTCAAGCGCAGCGGGCAAGGCTTCTCGGCGCTCTGTCCGGCCCACGGCGACCACTCGAACAGCCTGAGCGTGCGCGAGGACGAAAACGGCGTCGTCTGGATCAAGTGCTTCGCGGGTTGCGCCAAGGAGGAGATCCTCCAGGCGCTGAACCTGACGTGGTCAGACCTCTACCCCGAGGAGCATGACGATCACGGTGCGCCACGTGCCGGCCGCCGCATCGTGGCGGCCTACGATTACCGGGACGCGGATGGCGTCCTCCTCTATCAGGTGGTCCGCTACGAGCCCAAAGAATTCCGCCAGCGCCGCCCCAACGGCAAGGGCGGCTGGATCTGGAACCTCGACGATGTCCCGCGCGTGCTCTACCGGCTGCCGGAGTTGCGCGCGGCCGACCCGACCGAGCCCGTCTTCCTCGTTGAGGGCGAGAAAGACGCGGACAACCTCGTTGCCCTCGCCCTGGTGGCGACGACCAACGCCGGCGGCGCGACCGAGTGGCAGGGGGAATTTGCCGAAGCGCTCCGGGACCGAGTTGTCGTGCTCCTGCCTGACAACGATGAGGCGGGCCGGAAGCATGTAGCCGTAGTCGGTCGTTCTCTCCTCGGCATTGCCCGCGAATTACGGGTCCTGGATCTCCCTGACCTCCCGCCGAAGGGCGACGTCAGCGACTGGCTCGCCGGCGGTGGCACGGCTGAGGACCTCCGGCGCCTCGCCGCCGAGGCCCCGGCCTGGGCGCCGTCCGACGACGCGGGTGACGACGAGGATTCCGCGAATAGCGCGGATTCTGCGACCGGGAGCGCGGAGCCGTGGGAGGCGCCGGTGCCGCTGGCCGACCTGCCGCGCCCGCCCTTCCCCACCGACGTCCTGCCCGGCTGGCTGCGCGCC
>JALYMD010000012.1 GCA_030773875.1 Chloroflexota bacterium
GGTTGACGTCGAGCATGCCGACGGCATCGCGACGGTGAGGCTGAACCGGCCCCAGGCGCTCAACGCCTTCGACACGGCCCAACTCCAGCGGCTGCTGGATGCTTTTCGCGCGCTTCGCGAGGAGCGGACCGTCCGCTGTGTCATCCTGACCGGCGCCGGCGACAAGGCCTTCGCCGCCGGGGCGGACATCAAGGAGATGGCGGAGAAATCGGAGGCGCAGGCGTTGGAGTTCGGTCGGCTCGGCCACGCCGTGACCGTAGCGGTCGAGGGGCTGCCGCAGCCGACCATCGCGGCGGTCAACGGCTACGCCTTCGGCGGCGGGTGCGAGCTGGCGCTTGCCTGCGACATCCGCCTCGCGTCCGATCGGGCCCAGTTCTCCCAACCGGAGGTGGGGCTGGGCATCCCGCCCGGGTGGGGGGGAACCCAGCGGCTTCCCCGCCTGGTCGGCGCGGGCCGCGCCGCGGAGTTGATTTTCACCGGACGCCGGGTGTCCGCGGAGGAGGCGCTGCGGATCGGGCTGGTCAACGCGGTCTATCCGGCCGACGCACTGCTGGAGGAAGCGACCGCGATGGCGCAGCGGATCGCGGCAAACAGCCCGCGGGCGGTCGCCGCGGCCAAGCGCGCACTCTCGCTCGCCTTCGCGGGCAACCCGGCATCAGGCCTGGCCACGGAGGCGGTGCTCTTTGCCGAGAGCTTTGGCACGGAGGACCAGCGCGAGGGGATGCGGGCGTTCTTGGAGAAGCGCCCGGCCGCCTTCAGCGGCGCGTGAGGGTGCGCGGAGCATCGGGTACCACGGCGAAGCACGAAGGGGTGCGCGGTAGATGGCATTGAACAGCGTTGTTCTGGTCAAGCAGGTGCCGGACATGAACGCGGTCAAGATCGACCGGAGCTCCGGCAAGCCCGTGATGGGCGGTCAGAACGTAGTCAGCTCCTACGACGCCTACGCGATCGAGGAGGCGATCAAGCTCAAGGAAGCGCACGGCGGCGAGGTCACAGTGGTCTCCCTTGGCGCGCCCGGCGCGAAAGACGTCATCACGCGGGCGCTGGCGATGGGGGCCGACCGCGGCGTGCTGCTCACCGTGCCGGACCCGAACGCCCTGGACACCCTAGCAGTGGCGCAGGCGCTAGCGAACCAGCTCCGATCGATGACCTTCGATCTCCTGCTGGCGGGCCAGGGCTCGGACGACTACGAGGACAACCACGTCGGGCCGCAGGTCGCGGAGCTACTCGGGTTGCCGCTCGTCTCCAACGTGAACAACGTCGAGGTCAACGACGGCGGCCGCCATCTGACGTTGCAGCGGGACACCGAGGACGGCCGGCAGATCCTGGAGGTCGACACGCCCGTGCTGCTGACGGCGATCTCCGGGTTGAACGAGCCAAGATACCCCTCGCTGAAGGGGATCATGGCCGCCAAGAAGAAGCCGATCGAGCAGGTCGCGGCAGCGGTCGAACCCACCGCGGATCGCATCACCTGGGGCGACCCGATCGCCCCTGAGCGGACGGTGACGGGGACCGTTGTCCAGGGGGTGCCAGCCGCGGACGCGGCCAAGCAGTTGGTCGGCTGGCTCAAGGAGCAAAAGCTCATCTGACGAGACGGCCGGCGGCAGAACGATCCTCGGTGGAGGGCATGGAGTGCCCGTGCCGGAGAGAGACGGAAGGGTGATGGCGGAACAGAGCGGCGGGGTCCTCGTGGTCGGGGAGGTCGACAACGCGGGGGCGTTGCGCCCGATCTCCTTCGAGATGGTCGGGGCGGGACGCCCGCTGGCGGACAGCCTCGGACAGGGGCTGGCCGTCCTCTTGATGGGCTCGGGCATCGGCGAGGCGGCGCGCGCCTTGGGCGCGACCGGGGCGGATCGCCTCCTGGTCGCCGACGACGAACGGCTGCGCGACCTGACCAGCGAGGCCGCGACGGCGGTGCTGTCGCGGGTGATCCGGGACCTCAGCCCGGCCGTGGTACTGGTTCCCGGGACCACGGCCGGTCGGGACTACGCGCCCCGGGTTGCGGCGCGTCTCGGCGTCGGTCTCGCGGCGGACTGCGTGGGGTTGGCGATCGAGGAGGGGGAGTTGGTCGCGGTTCGGCCGATTCTCGGCGGGCGCGTGCAGACCGCCGTCCGGTTGCCGGGTAGCCGGCCGCAGATGGCCACGGTCCATCCCGGCAGCTTCGAGAAGGCGGTGGGCGACGGAGCCGCTCCGGAGCCGGAGGCGGTGCCCGTGGAGCTCAATGAGGCGGAGCTACGGGTGCGCGTGCGGGAGACCGTGCAGGGCGGCGGCGGATCGGCCGATCTGGAGAGCGCGGATGTTGTGGTCGGCGGCGGCCGGGGGCTCAAGGAAGCAGCGAGCTTCGGGGTCGTGGAGGAGTTGGCCGCGGCCCTCGGGGGCGTGGTGGGCGCGACGCGGGCCGTGACGGACGCCGGCTGGCGACCACACCATGAGCAGATTGGCCAGACCGGCCGGACCGTGACGCCGCGGCTGTACATCGCGGTCGGGGTCAGCGGCGCGGTGCAGCACCTGGTCGGGATCCAGGGATCGGACTACATCGTGGCGATCAACCGGGACCCGGACGCGCCGATCTTCAAGATCGCCTCCTTCGGGATCGTCGGGGACCTCTTCGAGGTGGTCCCGGCTTTGACGGCCGAGCTGAAGGCAGCCCAGGGGTAAGAGCTTAGGGGATCGCCTGCGTCCCGGCGTTCCCGGCCTCGCCCGACGCCGTTTCTCTTCCGTTTATCGATGCTGTTTGAGCCGCTCCCTCACGCGCGGCAGGGGGCGGGGCTACTCGTGCGACGACCTGGACCCGGAGCGAGGAGCAGCGAGCATGGCTGAGGAGCGGCTGGACGCGATCGTGGTCGGGGCGGGCCCGGCCGGAGTGACCGCGGCGCGGGAGTTGGCCAACGCCGGGCTGGCAACCGTGGTGCTGGAGCGGGGGCAGTTCCCCGGGTCCAAGAACGTCTGGGGAGGCATCCTCTACCGGCAGCCGACGGAGGAGATGCTTCCGGGGTTCGAGGAGGTTGCGCCCCTGGAGCGACCGATCATCGAGCAGCGCTACATGATGCTGACCGAGGACGCGATGCTCGGCGGCACCTACCGCTCGATGCGCTTCGCCGAGCCCCCCTACAACGCGTACAGCGTGCTCCGCTCCCCGTTCGACCGCTGGCACGCGACCACGGCGGAGGAGGCCGGCGCGGAGGTCTTTCCGGAGTTCACCGTCACCGATCTGCTCTGGGAGGACGGCCAGGTGGTCGGCGTGACTACCGGCGAGCCGGAAGGCGAACTGTACGCCAACGTCGTTGTGCTGGCGGACGGCGCCAACTCGCTACTGGCGCAAAAGGTGGGGCTGCACAAGGAGTGGGCGCCGCTGGAGCAGGCGCTGATCGCCAAGGAACTCATCACGCTTCCGCCCGGTACGATCGAGGATCGTTTCAACCTCCCGACCGGCATGGGCACGGCGCTGGAGATCTTCGGGGAGTCCACCTGGGGGCTGCTCGGGTACGGGTTCGTCTACACCAACAAGGAGTCGCTGTCAGTCGGCACCGGCGCGCTCCTTGAGGACCTGATCCGGACCGGGATCAACGTCAACGACATGCTGGACCGGTTCAAGCGTCACCCGGCGATCGCGCCGCTCATTGCCGGCGGGGAGACGGTCGAGTACTCGGCTCACCTGATCCCCGAAGGAGGATACAACCGGATGCCGCAGGTCTACGCCGACGGCGTCCTGGTGGTGGGGGACGCGGCCGGCTTCGTGAACCCGCTCAACCGGGAGGGGGTCAACCTGGCGATGCTCTCCGGCAAGCTCGCCGCCCAAACCATCGCCGAGGCGAACGAGCGAGGTGACTTCTCCGCGGCCTCCCTCTCCCGCTACCGGGAGTTGCTCGAAGAGAGCATCGTCATCCAGGACCTCTACAAGATCCGCAACGTGACCGATTTCGTCCACGCCCGGCCCCACCTGCTGCGCGACTACCCGCAGCTGATGTCCGACATCGCCCGCGAGTACCTCACGGTCGATGGTTTGCCGAAGAGCGCCAAGCAGAAGAAGATCGCCGGGCTCGTCCGCGGTCTGCCCAAGAAGCGTCTGCTCCAGGACGCCGTGGGGGCGTTGCGGGCGTTCACGTAGCGGTGCGCCAACGGTTGCCGTGTAGGGGTGGCGCACCCGTCGTCGGATTGTCAGCCACAGGGGCGACGCATGCGTCGCCACTACCAAGGACGGATCTGGATCGTTGGGGCGTGACGATCCGCCCGAATTCTCGCTCCGTCGATTGCTTCGAGAATCTCTGCTGTCCCGGCCGCTACCCCCGTCGCCGGGCCGGAACCCCTTGTCCACCAGGCTCTCCACTTGCCAGGGCGGGGAAAACCCCTATCGCGCCAGGATCGCGATGTCGCGTATGCTCTGGACTGTTGAGCACGGCGAACGGGAGAGGGCTGAGGGATGGGGCGGGCGCCGGCGGTGGACGCAGGGGCGACGGTTGACGAGCTTTCGGTTGGGCTGGACGGCGATGGGTGCCTCCGGATCTCGCCTACCGACATCTCGCAGTTCATCCGCCTCGATCAGTGTGAGCGCTACCTGCGGCTGCGGCTCCACGAGCGGTCGGCGGGGCCCCGGTTCATGCGGGACTACGAGGTGGCGCCGCAGCCCATTCCGCCGCTGCTGACCCGGTCTGGGGCAACGTTCGAGGAGCGGGTCGAGCGGTCCGTGGCGGAGAGGTTCCGGAGCCTCAAGCTCGCCGCCGAGGCGGGCGGCGCCGACCGCCCGGCCGACAATGGGCGCGTGGTGGCCTTCGCCCGCGACCTTCCCCCAGGCGAGGTCCTGGCGCTGTTCCAGCCCCGGCTCCACGTTGCCGTCGGGGGGTGGAAGATCCGCGGCGACCTGGACCTGCTGCTCCTGGAGCGCGACGGGAACGGTGACCTGCGTGCCCTGATCGCCGACGTCAAGAGCTCGACCAGCGCCAAGGTGGAGCACCGGTTGCAGGTGGCGTTCTACCTGGAGATGTTGTCGGTCCTGCTGGCGGAGGGCGGTGTCACCTGCGACCGCATCGACCTCGGGATCCTCTACCGCGGGCCGGCCGACGACGCGCGGCCGGTCGCTCCCGCCGACCTGGTCCGGCGCGAGGCCGAGTTGGCGAATGCCCGCACTATTCTGGGCCTGGAGGACGCGCTGCTGGAGGTGGTGACCGACCCCGAGGCGTATCGCGGCTCGGTGTGGGATCTGGTGACCGGCGACGGCTCCACGGCCTGCCGGGTGGCGGAGGCGCCGTTCACGGCGGTCCCATTCCACCTCACATACAAGTGTGACGGCTGCCTTTACAACGAGTTCTGCATGAAGCGGAGCGCCGAGACGGACGACCTCTCGCTGCTGCCGCACCTGACCGAGCAGGACAAGCGGGGGCTGCAACGCGGCGGGATCATGACCGTGCGCGAGTTGGCGGCGTTGAAGGATCTTCGCCGCAAGGGGCACGTCCACGTCGACGGCGAGGTTCAGGAGCAGACGGAGCTGGTTCCGGCGCCGGGGAAAGCGGAGACGGCGCGGCGCCTCGCGGCGACCTGGCCGGTCGGCCAGCGGTTGGACGAACTGATCCACCGCGCCCGCCGCTACCGGCAATGGAAGAAGGAGCCAGTCGACGCGCTCGGCTACATTCCCAGCAAGGGATACGGCTCCTTGCCGTACACCGACGCGACCCAGAATCCGAACCTGGTCCGGGTCTACATCGACGCCCAGCACGACTACCTGCACGACCGGATTTACCTGCTCGGCGCTCTCGTGGTCGGCAGCGAGCATGGGGTGGAGCGCCCGGAGCGGCGGCGAAGCATCGTGCGTCTCACCCACGGGCCGCCCGACTCCCTTGCCCGGGAAGAGCAACTGTTCGTCGACTGGATCGGCGCCGTGCTCGGCGCCATCGCCGAGGTGGCCGCGCCGGATGAGGCTGGGGAATCCCGGGCGCCGATCCACCTCATCTTCTACAACGGATTCGAGCAGAGACTGCTGCTGGACGGTTTGGCGCGCCACGCCGGCACGATCCTGGGCGCGACACCGCTCTACGACTTCGTGACCCAGATCGCGGCCTTCGATTCGCCCCTGACGACATTCCTCGATCAGGAGATCCGGGACCAGAAGAACTACCCGATGGTCTGCCAGTCCCTGCAGGCGGTGGCGGCGTTTCTCAAGTTCGACTGGAACGCCGGGGAGCGCTACCGGGATCTGTTCCGGGCCCGCCTGTTCGACTTCTGGGGCAAGCTGGAGGCGCCGGCCGTGCCGGACGCCGAGATCCCGGGGATCGGCGGCTGGTACACCAGCCGCGCCCGATTCAACAGCCAGATTCCCCTCGAGTTTGCCTATGCGGCATGGGGCGACCTACCGGCCGCGCCACGCACGGGCAAGGATGACCTTGCCCCGTACCGTGCGGCGACCCCCGACCTCCTGCGTGGCTTTCACGCGCGAAGGCTTGAGGCGATGGAGCGCATCGCTCAGGACTTTCAGGGCAACAAGCAGACGGAGAAGACGGCGTTCGACCTGCCGGACCTGGCAACGTTCGAGCAAAAGGCCCGCAGTCTCGCCCACGCCCTGGAGGAGTTCGTCACCATCGAGCGACACACGGAGTTGGCCGCTTGGAAGCGGGAGCGGCTGGCGCCTCCCGAGCAGCGGGTGCTGGCGGGCCAGACCCTTGTCGTTCGCTACTGCGAGGAAGATCAGGAGCCCGGTGTCGCCGAGCAGAACCGGGAGAACGAGTACCGGCGCCGCTTGAAGGAGGAGTATCGCGCCGCGTACAAGCTGGCGAACCCGAATGCCAAGCAGGTCCGGCTCCCCAAAGCGGAGAAGGAAGCATCGGACTGGTCCCAGGAGGGGATGCGATTCCGGCTCCGGGTGGAGCACGCCGGGGCGGGTTGCGATCTGGACGAGATTCTGGGCTTGACGACGCTGAAGCCGGGAGAGCGGCTCGTCCTCTGCCCTCGGTGGGCCGTGGATGGCCGATTGCCAGCGGCAGAGCAGACACCCTTTACCCCAACCGCCAAGCAGATGCTCTACGGCATGCGGGCGGACTTGGATCGGGTCATTGTTCGGCGGGATGGTGAACGGGCGGTCGCGGCCTGGGTGGAGCTGGTCATGCGGAAAGGCATGCCCGGCAGCATGACGCCTCGCGGCTACGTGTTCGGAACCATTGAGGAGCGGCCGTTCACCGCCGATCAGGTGTACACGCTGGATCCGGACCCCAGCAACATCTACGCCTTCTGGTCTGCGAAGATCGCCGAGGGGTTGGTGGCCGGGGGTCAGAACACCCTCTACGCGCTCCTCGCGCGTGCCGAGCGCCCCGCCCCACTCTGGCCTGAAGAGGGAGTGGCGGGTCAAACCCGATTCCTGGCGGGGTTGGATGCGCTCCACGCCGTAGGGGCCCTGCACGGGTTCGAGCCGAGCAAGCGCGAGTTCATCGGCGGGCACGGCGGCGCGCCGGTCCTCTTGGTGCAGGGACCGCCGGGAACGGGCAAGAGCTACTCGACCGCCTTCGCGCTCTTTGCCCGGATGCAGGGCGCGATGGCGGCCAACCGGGACTTCCGCGCCTTCGTCTCCTGCAAGACCCACGCGGCGACGGACGTGCTCCTGGAGAACCTGGTTGCCGTGCAGGGGCGTCTGCGCGACTTCGCTGCCACTCAGCCGGCGATCTTTGGCACCTATTTCGATCCCCGCCTGCTTGAGGTGCCGCTGTTCCGGGTCCGGCCACGGGGCGAGGTGCCGGAGGGTGTGGTGCCGTTGCCGAAGGACGACGATCGGGCGCCGGGCGCGCCCAAGGCGATGGAGGCGATCCAGGCAGCGCGATGGGGCGTGAGCGCCGCGACCCCGGGCGGCACCTACGGGCTGATCAAGGAGCGGTGGCCGAAGGAGATGTTCGGGCACGCGCTCGCGGACTGCCTGGTGCTGGACGAGGCGTCGCAGATGAACCTGCCGGAAGCGGCGATGGCGGCGCTCCCGCTGGCTCCGGACGGCTCGCTGGTGGTGGTCGGGGACCACCGGCAGATGCCGCCGATCGTGAAGCACGACTGGACGGGCGAGCCGCGCCGGACCTTCCAGGAGTTCCGTTCCTATGAGTCGCTGTTCCTCGCGCTGCGGGACCTCGATCCGCCGATGATCAAGTTCGAGGAGAGCTTCCGCCTCCACACCGACATGGCGGAGTTCCTGCGCCGGGAGGTCTATGCCCAGGACGGCATCCGCTACCACTCCAATCGGCGCGACATCATCGAGCGGCGACCGGTCGCGGACGAGTTCGTGGCGGCGGTGCTGGCGCCGGAGCATCCCCTGACGGTCGTGGTCCACGACGAGGCCGAGAGCCAGGTGCGCAACCGGTTCGAGCAGGAGCTGGTGGCGCCGATCCTGGCGGTGCTGGCCGATCCGCACGGGTACGGTCTCAATCCTGAGGAGGGGCTCGGGGTGGTGGTGCCCCACCGGGCCCAGCGGGCCGCGCTTCAGGAGGAGGTGCCGGGGCTGACCAGGAAGGACCCGGAGACGGGGACGATTGCGCTCTCCGCGGTGGACACGGTGGAGCGCTTCCAGGGTGGCGAGCGGACGGTGATCCTGGTCGGGGCCACCGAGAGCGATCGGGAGTACCTGCTGGTCTCCGGCAAGTTCCTGCTGGACCCGCGCCGCCTGACCGTCGCGCTCAGCCGCGCGAAGAGGAAGATGGTGCTGGTCGCGGCGAGGTCCGTGTTCGAGCTGTTCAGTGCCGACGAGGAGACGTTCGCGAACGCTCAGCTCTGGAAGAACCTGCTCCGACGAACCTGCACGGTGCCCCTCTGGGCCGGGGAGCGGGAGGGCCGCCGGGTCGAGGTCTGGGGCAATCCGCCGGGAGACTCGATCATCGAGCGGAGGCGATGACCGGATAGGACATCGGGCGTCCACCCTCGACAGCCGCACGACGATGCCTCCCGCGTCTCGCGACCGTGGCAAGCCTCGTCGGGATCCCTGCCCAGAGCTTGGCCGTGGTCCACGATCCAGAGGCAACAGGGCTGGAGCCCGCCGGGACCCCGTCTCCGGTGGGCGGTGTCAGGTGGGACGCATGCTCCGGCGCTTGTCCAATCGTTTCCCTTCTCCTGTAGCTCCCTACCGGGCGCCGACGGCCAGGATGAGGCCGTCTCGCCGCATTGCGGGGCTGCTGGTGATGAAGAGGATGTCGCCGGCGTGCGGGGCGGTGATCTCCGCGAGGGTCTCCCCGAACAGGTCACCGATGCGGCCAATGGTTTGACCTTCCGTCACGGTGTCGCCGACGGCGACCGAGGGGTACCACATCCCTTCGGCCGGCGAGTTCATCCAGGTGAACCGGTCGATCTCGACGATGGACGATGCCTGCCGCGGTTCACCGTCCAGCATCCCGAGGTGGTGCAGGACGTTCTCGACGCCCTCGACCAGCATCCGGGTCTCCGGTTCGGTGAGGAGCCCGGAGCTGCCGGCTTCCGCGATGATGCCGGGGACCCCGGCCGCCGCCGCAGCCTGGACCGAGGTGCCGCCGAGGCCGCCCGGCTGCGGTCGGTTCGCGATCAGGTACGGCAGACCGAAGGCGCGCCCGATCGCGGCCGAGCGGTTGTCAATTTCGTCGTTGCCGGTGACGGAGTAGATGGAGAAGGGTGCGAGGGCTTCGACCATGTCGCCCCCATGCAGGTCCACCAGGGCGTCGGCGGGCTGAATCACGGACCGGAAGATGGCGTCCACCATAACGTCGCTGAAGGTCCCGTTCGGGTCCCCGGGGAAGCAGCGGTTCGGGTTCTTGCCGTCGATGGGGCAGACGAAGGGTGTCCGGGGCAGGAAGGCCGGTACGTCGATGAGCGGGAGCGAGACGATCGACCCGCGCAGCGCCGCGGGGTCCAAGCCTCGCATGAACCGGATGTTGGCCTCGATCGCGGGATACTCGGCGGGATGAACCCCGGAGGTGAGGGCCAGGTGGGGACCGTCGGCGGCACCTCGGACGGCGGTGTAGGGCCACGACCAGTCGGCGAGGGTCTGGTGGGAGAAGCGGAGCGTGCCCCGTCGAATTGTCCCGGGGCCTGGTAACTCGATGAGGTTTAGGGCGTCGATTTCGTCATAGGTCGCCGCCGGTCTATCTCGCATTGCTTCCCCTCCTCGCATGGTAACTCTGCCTGTCTTGCCGGATTCGCTATGCCCCGTATCCGCCGTGCCGTGATCAGCAACCGAAGCTTCAGCCCCGGGAGAGCCCACCTGATGTCTCTCTGGTGCGCGGCACACTGGCGAGCCGGGGTTAGTGCTGGCTTGTCAGTCCGCGGCGGGTACCCCAAAGGTCCGCGCTGGGGTTCTGTTACTCCAACGAGACCTCGACCGGTTGGTTGCCCCAGGCGGTTGCTGCCGCCGTCGCAGGTAGATACCGGTCCTCCTAGCCGTTTTTGCGGAACTGCGGCTCCCACATTTTCCCAGAACGGGACCGCTGTACACTTGCTCATAGCGTGATGCTGTGAAGCAGCGAATTCGGTAGCGCCGGGGCACGGGTGTACCACTGGATCGAGCAGCCTGCAAGGAGGTAGGACTGCCTCGGATGAGCCGGGAATGCGTGGACCACCCGTCTCCTACCCACTACGCGCCCGGACAATGGGGATAGCTTCAAGGGTGGTACCGCACAGGCAGGATAACCCCAACAACGAGCGGTGGCGTCCTGATGGGCACCGTGCCATGGGCCCGGCCGGGATGCTAATCGCCCTGCTGACCTGCTGTGTCGCGGGTTTGCTTCTGGTCAGCGAGAGGGCTCGCGCAGCACAGGACGCTGGTCCCGTCTACGTCGTTCCCATCACCGGAACTATCGACCTCGGACTGGCACCCTACCTAGAGCGCGTGCTTAATCAGGCGGAAGCAGACGGCGCCGCGGCCGTGATTCTCGAGATCGATACCCCGGGCGGTCGCCTCGACGCCGTGCTTCAAATGCGGGATGCCCTCCTGGACAGCCGCGTGCGGACGATTGCATTTATCGATAGAACTGCCTTTTCAGCCGGGGCGCTTATCGCTCTTGCCGCCGAGGAGATCTATATGACTCCCGGGGCAGTCATGGGCGCGGCGACTCCGGTCGAAGGTGGAACCGGCGAGACATCGAGTGAGAAGGTCGTCTCGGCGGTTCGTACGACGTTTAAAGCAACGGCGGAAGTTCGCGGGCGCGACCCACAGGTGGCGGAGGCCATGGTGGACCCGGCTGTCCAGATTGACGGTCTTGTCGAGCGCGGGCAGCTCCTGACGCTGACGACAACCGAGGCAACGGCGTGGGGATACGCCGACGGCGTGGTTGCTAACCGTGCTGAGTTGCTGACCGTGGCGGGACTTGCTGGGGCGCCTGTGGCTGAGACCTCTCCAAGTCCGGCCGAGCGGGTCGTTCGGATTCTTACCGATCCGATCGTCGCGTCGCTGCTGATCACCGCCGCACTGTTGCTGATCGTGGGCGACTTCTTAGTCGAGGGCTTCGGTCTCGCTGGTGTTGCCGGCTTCGTGCTGCTCGCGACATTTTTCTGGGGTCACTTCCTGGCCGGTCTTGCGGGGTGGGAAGATGCCGTGCTCGTCGTTCTCGGGCTGGTGCTGATCGCCGTGGAACTCTTTGTCGTGCCAGGATTCGGCGTTCCGGGTGTGCTCGGCTTGGCTGCCTTGCTTGGCGGACTGTTCCTGGCCATGTTGGGGCGGGACATCCGGACGCCCGAAGGGATCGAGCGCGCCGGCTTCACGGTCGTGGCAGCGCTCCTCGCGAGCTTGCTCGGGTTCATCGCGCTGTTCGTGTTTCTTCCTCGCGGCAATTGGCTCGGGGGGCTTGTGCTCCGAGCCGACGTTGGGTCCGGGGCGGTCCCGGGTGGACATGCGCCTGCCGGATGGCTGCGTTGGTTTGGAGCGCCGTCGTCGCTCTCCACGGCTCAGACTACAGAGCAGACCGGGAGCGTGAATGTGGACCCCGCGTATGGGCGGTCCTTGGTCGGGGCGACTGGCGTCGCGCTGTCTGACCTACGGCCCAGCGGGGTGGCCGAGATTGGCGGGATCAGGATCGATGTCGTGACGGGCGGAGACTACATTCGAGCGGGAGACGCCATCGAGGTGACAGCGGACGAACGTTACCGGCGTGTCGTGAACCGCATCACATCCTGAACACTCGGCGGTCCTCGCTGTAGCAGGCACCATTCAGCAGGGCGACCCCTTCGTTTAAGGAAAGGAACTCCGGTGGATCCTGGAATCATTTCCCTCATCATCATTGTCGCGCTGGTGTTCGTGTTGCTCCTGTTCTTTCTCTACTTTGTGCCGGTTGGGCTCTGGATTACGGCCATCTTCTCCGGCGTGCGCGTCGGTCTTGGCACACTGATCGGGATGCGGCTCCGCAAGGTCAACCCCGGCGATATCGTTCGCCCTTACATCAGCGCCAGCAAGGCCGGCCTGCCGCTCAACGTGGGCCAGATGGAAGCCCACCACCTGGCTGGCGGCAACGTCGGCCGGGTGGTCCAGGCCCTGATTTCGGCCGACCGGGCCAACATCGACCTCCCCTGGAAACGCGCGACCGCGATCGACCTGGCGGGCCGGGATGTCCTGGAGGCGGTCCAGGTCAGCGTGAACCCAAAGGTGATCGAGA
>JALYMD010000013.1 GCA_030773875.1 Chloroflexota bacterium
CTCCACGTCCCGCTCACCGTCCCCGAGCTTCGGCGGCTGCTCGTCCGCCTCGTCTGGACCGCCGCCCGCGCCCCGTCCGACGTCCTTGCCTGGTCGCGCTGGCGGCGCCGGCACCAGAAGACGGCACAGGACTGCCACCGCCGTCGCCGTCTGAGACGCAAAGGGGAACTGTAATACTAAAGAGCAACCATTTGGATGCTCGAAGTAGTGGCCTGCATGATGTCCCGGCTCACGCGTGTGGAACTGCCACGGACAGAGGCGGTCGTGGGCGCTCATGATCGCCTGGAGAACGGTACGACTCCGTCCCTTCCATGAACGGGACCTGCCACTGCTCCGGGCCTGGTTTGACGACCCAGAACTGATGCGGTTCTGGGGGATGCCGAGCAGCCCTGTCGTCGATCAGCGGTTCGCAGAGGATCTCACCGGACGCTTCAGCCGCTTCGACGACGCCGGCTACTTTGCCATCGACCTGATCAACGGCACCACCATCGGCAGGGTGGACTTCGAGCGGCTCAGCACCGAGACCCGCTCGGCAGAGGTGATGATCATCATCGGCGATCGTACCGCCAGGGGCAAGGGTTACGGCACCGACGCAATGGTTGCGGTGCTGCGCTACCTCTTCCATACCCGCAACCTGCACCGCGTGTCGCTGAACGTACTTGCCTGGAATGTCCGCGCAATCCGCTCCTACGAGAAGACCGGATTCACGGTCGAAGGCCGTCTCCGGGACGACCTTTTCTTCGACGGCGGCTACCACGATCAGATCGTGATGAGCATCCTTCGCCACGAATTCGACGCCCGCTGGCCGACAGATGAGAACGCAGCCCGCGATACAGGCGGTGAGGCACCAGTGACACCCGGGTGAGCCCTGAGGGAGGTCCGGCACGTATACTTAACCGTAAGTGACTCACCCTGGCGGCTCCACCCTGCCCGCCACTTCCCCAAATCCTGTGGAGGTCTGAATGGTGTTCCGTTCTCTGGGCCTGAAGCGCCCAAAGGTCGCTCCCGAGTTGGCGGAGCGGACCCCTCCGGGCCAGTACCTCACCGAGCGCTGGCCCGTCCTCCACTATGGGTCGATCCCGTCATTCAATCCGGCGAACTGGGACTTCCGCGTCTTCGGTCTGGTAGATCGACCGCTCCGTTTGACCTGGGACGAGTTCCTTGCGCTGCCGCGAACGACCGTCCACGCCGACATGCACTGCGTGACCCGCTGGAGCAAGCTGGACAACGACTGGGAGGGAGTTTCCGCCCGCCACATCATGGAGTTGGTCGGGGTCCAACCCGAGGCGAAATTCGTGCTGTTTCACTCCGAGGGTGGCTATACCGCCAACATCCCGATGGAGGCCTTCGACGACGAGGATGTACTCTTCGCGACCAAGCACAACGGCGAGGAACTGACGCCTGAGCATGGCTACCCGCTGCGCTCCGTGGTACCCAAGCGCTACGCCTGGAAGATCGCGAAGTGGATCCGCGGCGTGGAGTTCATGGCGGAGGACCGCCTCGGCTTCTGGGAGAAGTACGGCTATAACAACAACGCTGACCCCTGGCAGGAAGAGCGCTTCTCCGAGTAGGGATCGCCCATCCCGCGGGGCCAATGGAGGGGAGGTTTCGTCCTTGGCCCCTTCCGCTGGCTCAGGACCGACTCTACACCCGTGGCGGAGCAGATGGGCGTGGAGGAGGCTGGTCTCCCTCCGGCCGGAGGTCAATGATCAGGCCGGCCTTCTGCAGAGCGGTCCGGTAGTACCACGGGGCGGCCAGGGAGACATAGATTCTCCCCTCTAGATCGTCAATCAGTGGCTGTGGGACGCCGCTCGCGCCACCGGCCGCCCCCGCGAGGGCACCAGCGATGGCGCCGATGGTATCCGCGTCGCCACCGGCATTGACGGCGGCGAAGACGGCATCCTCGAACACCTCGGCGGCCATGGCCGCGTAGAAGCCCGCGGCGACACTCTCCCGAGCCGGGCTTCCACTGCCGAGAGCGGCGATTGCCTCGTCAACCGGCGTGGCGTCCGCCCGCAACTCGCTTGAGCGGGTGAGGGCGTCGGCGAGCTCGCCACCTCCGAGGAACCGCGCGGTCTCCCCAGCCCAGCGATCCGGTGGCAGGTCTCCGCGCAGGGCCAGGTTGATTCCGTAGGCAACGGCGGTCGTGCCGGCGATCGCTGCTGGGCTGCCATGCGTGAGGCGGGTGACGCGTTCCGCATCCCGGCGCAGGCCCGCCTCATCGAAGCGGCCGACGGCGTAGAGCAAGCCAACCGGCACGCCGCGTGTCGCCACATCACCG
>JALYMD010000014.1 GCA_030773875.1 Chloroflexota bacterium
GAGCTGCATCAGCCGCCGGTGGGCGCGCTCTTCGAGCCGGTTGAGGCGCAGCCACGTGTTGACCGTCTCGATGGCGCTCGCGCCGGAACCGGCGTCGGCGTGCACCTGCGCCAGCCGGTCGAGGACCGCTTCCATCCGGCGGTGCCAGTCCTCGCGCTGCACGCTGGCCCAGTCGTCGAAGTCGGAAGCGTCGCGCAACGAGAACCCCTCGAGGAACTCGCCACGCCAGGCATCGACTCCGTCCTGAAGCCGAGCGACGAGAGCGTGCCGGCTGTCGCCTGTTGGGCGCTTGCCGCCGGTGGAGACCGCGACGTCGTAGGCAGTCCGGAGGCGGCTGAGGTCCAGATCGAAGTCCGAGGCGAAGTCAAAACCGACCGTCTCGCGTTCGATGATGAGGTGGGGTTCGCCGGTCGTACCCGCGAGCCCCTCCCGCAGCCGCGCCAGCGTGCTGCGGGAGGTCGCCCGGCCGGCGTCCTCGTCGCTCTCGGGCCAAAGAAGAGCCGTCAGCTTCTCCCGGCGGTGAACTCCCCTCTCGACCACCAGGTAGAGGAGGAGTGCCAACACCTTGCGGGTCGCAAAGGTGAGCTTCTCCGAGCCGTGGCACACCTCGGGCGCGCCGAGGACTGCCACGCTCAACCGGGCCATGGAACGCTCCCTGGAACGCTCTTGCGACGCCGCCCGCCTACGATGCTGGTGAACGCCAAACCAGTATCGCTCAATGGGTCAATTGTGCAGCCCTACGCCAAAAGGAGGGAACCGTGGCCACGGTAACGCTCGACCCGGTCGGCTACAAGCAGACGACGCGCGAGCAGTGGCAGCAGGCGGCCGACGCCTGGCACCGTTGGGGCCCGACCATCGAAGCCTGGCTCGGCGAATCGACGCGGGTGATGCTCAATCTGGCACAGATTGGGCCCGGAGACCGGGTGCTCGACCTGGCCACCGGTGCCGGCGAGCCGGCGCTGACGATCGCCGAGCGGGTCGGTCCCACCGGCCACGTCCTCGCAACCGACATCGCCCCCAACATCCTCGCCTTCGCCGCGCGGGCGGCGGCGGACCGGGGGCTGACCAACCTCGAGACCCGGGTCATGGACGGCGAGCGCCTGGAGGTGCCGGACGAGTCGTTCGACGTCGTCACCTCCAGGGTCGGTCTGATCTACTTCCCGGACCAGCAAGGAGCGCTGGCCGAGACACGGCGGGTGCTGAAGCCGGGCGGTCGGGTGGCGGCGATCGTCTACACCACGCCCGAGCGCAATCCGTTCTTCTCCATCCCGGTCGGGATCATTCGCCGCCGGGCGAACCTGCCGCCTCCGGCGCCGGGGCAGCCGGGGCCGTTCAGCCTTGGCGGCGAGGGGGTGCTGGCCGCGGCCTTCGAGCGGGCCGGGTTCCAGGAGGTGCGGACGGCAATCGTCCCCTCGCCCCTGCGGCTGGCAAGCGCCGCCGAATGCGTCCGCTTCGAACGGGAGTCGTTCGGCGCGCTGCACCAGATGCTCTCCGGGCTGGTCGAGCCAGAGCGGGAAGCCGCCTGGGACGAGATAGCGCGGGAACTCGCCCGATTCGAGGGACCGGACGGCTTCGCGGGGCCGTGCGAGATGATCGTCGGGGTGGGCACGAAGCAGGGATAAGGGATAGACGAGGGGCGAGGCGGCAGCGCCACGGAACGCTCCGGCAAGCATGCGACGAGGGGCCGGCCACATCGGCCGTCCCCTCGTCCCTCGTCTGCCTACTGGCATCTGGCGTCTGGCGTCTGGCATCCGCCCTCTACAGTTCCTGGTGGTAGGCGCACAACCGCTCGTCGTCGAGGAGGCGCAGCTTCTGCAGCGCCTCCTTCTCGCTCTGACGCACCTGCTCGTGGCTGATCTGGAGCTGCTCGGCGACCTCAGGCCGCTGGCTCTGGCCGTCTTCTGCTATTGGGAGCTCGTGGCGGCATGGGCCGGCGGGGCGGCCAAGACGGGCGGGGACGCCAGTCCAGCCCGCCGAGCGCCCGATCGCGACGGCAACAGAGTTGGGAACGGCGGGAAACAGGTGAATTTCGCAGCCCTCTCCGTGGCTTGGGCAGACGTCGGTGAGGCGGAGCGGTGTGCCGGACGAGGGCCAAGCTCTCGGAGGTCGATGTTGTTTTCGCAGTGCTCGTCGACGACCAGGAGGCCGGAGGCCGAACGTGATAGCGAGCCCGACGCTTGCTCGGGGGCGGTCCCGGCAGTTCGGGTCTGCCCTGTAACGCGGCGATCAGCCAATCTCAACGACCAGCGGTGCGACTACCTGCACCCCGTTGGTTCGGGTATGCCCTCGCAGAAGTCAAAGCTCTCCACCGAAATCAGGTTGACCGGCTCGATCGTCGCGCGCGGTGCGAAGCTGCCGCCGCAGCCACAGACCCCGAGATCGACCCTCCCGATCGTGGCAGCGCACAGCACGAATCCGCAGATAGCCCCTTGGTGATCCGGGCGGCCTTGCTCGGGAGAGATGCCGCCCGGTTGGCAACAAGCGCCCGTGCCGCTCACGTATCCGGCGCTCGGATCCGCGCAAAGAACCTGTGAGCAAAGGCGATTCGCGACCGTGAGTTCTTGGTTCCCCGACTCCAAACAGGTGGCCCATTCAGAGCCCCCCACATCGTCCGGCAAGGGGTCGATCGGCTCCGGCTCCCTGGGAGCCAGTTCCGGCTCTGGCGCCATGCACGCCATCGCTTGACGCATCTGCTCCGACATGCCGCCGCACTGGTTGCCACACTCGGGACTATCCTGGGCGCAGCGCAGGTTCGCGTCCAGCGGTATCCCGGTCCGTCGCATGATCTCCTGATCTTCCTCTTCGGTGGTCGGAGCTATGGAGCCTTCCTTGGCCATGATGTTTACCACCGAGTGAATGAACTCGTGGTCGAGGGTGCGGTTCTGCGACTCCTCCGACCGCGTGTTCCAGTCGCTCGCGTCGACGATGATGTTTCCGTCATCATCCGTTGCCGCGTTGGCCGTGCCGCCCGCGACCGACGAAACTGGCTTGGCCTCGCTCAGTTTCTGGAGCGCTTGCTGGTACTGAGCGTCCGTGGGTCGCACACCCGTGGCGCTCTCGATCGCACTACTGACAGTTTCCTGCGCCGCGGGGTTCTGCTGGTATTCGTCGGCTCGCTCCTGAGCCTGTTGCTTGATATCGGCGGCCGCACTGTCGGTGCCGGCGTCGGTTCCGCCGTCCTGGGCCAATTGACATCCTGGGACTCCGCCGTACTGGATCGGGTTCATCGCTTCGTGGAGCGGGGCATCGACGCTCGGACAGCTTCCCATGGTCCGCCCGACGCAGCTCATTGTCTCGTGGAGCTCGGTTACGGGTGACTGATGGACTTGCATTAGGCAGGCGATGGTTGCGTTCGCCCTACCGATACCGCCGGCACCGGCCCCGCATATGCCGCCACCGCCCAAGCCGCCACCCAAGCCGCCCAAACCGCCCGCGCCGCAGATACTCGCTCGCGCCTCGGCCATCCCGATGCCAAAGGGGGTGGCAAGGCCAAAGGGAGTTGCTGCGACGCCCTCTTCGTGAGGTAGAGCGACCCGGTGCATCAGCGACTCGTCCATGGCCAAGAACGATCCGGCAAGTTCGGTGTCGGGAATGAAGCCGCCTATCGGGGTGGCGCAGAGACCCGGCGAACAGGTGTAGCCTGGGGCGCCGTTCACGTCGCGGACCCCGGCCTCCAGCATCTCCAGCAGAGAGCATTCCCCGAGACCCATGTAGTGAGGCGTAATGAGTGAGTCGACCAGGACGGCGGGGTTGATGCAATCGCTACCGACGCCGCCGTCATCGCAAGTAGTCCGGACAGCTACGATCGCGGCCGCACGGCGGTCATAGACCCAGAGTCGCTGGTCGACCGGCCAGACCGGTCGCCGAGCCAGCGCATCCCGGAGGGCAACTTGGCTCTTTAGCCAATGGAAGCCGGGGCTTTCCAGGCCGAGGTGCTTGGTTGCGTCATATACGACGAGCCGTACCTGCAAGACAACCGGGGCAAGCCACGACTCGAGGAGTGACAAACTCCGCTCGTTCAAACGATCCGTCAGCCGAATCCAAGCGACCGACAACGCAAGGTCCAGGTCGAACAGCTGCCGCGTGCCGAGGCAGGCGGATTGGCGAGCAAGATCGGCCAAGATGCGGAAGCTCGCGGCGTGGCGGTCTGCGTCGCCCTCGCGCGAGAGCAAGACAGCCTGGAAGTAGCGCCAAAGCACTCGATCAAGGATTACGTCGCCTTCGCAGAATGGCTCGTCCACCAACTCCGGCACGGCACTATGTGCAGACCCAGGGTACGATTCGCGCACGAGCCGGGCGAAGTCGAACAGCGCGACGGCGACGGCACCACGATGGTCAAGGTCTCCGCCGTTCGTCTGCTGCACGGCAACGTACAGCTCATCGATAAACCCTGCCACTGCCGCGCTCTGGCCCTTTAGTTCCTCGCGTAGTGCGTCGAGCCTCGCCTGCTGGTCGAAGGTATGCGGTGTCGAAGCGCCCGCCTGCTGCGCGCCGACGGGGAAGGCTAGGGTGTGTCTTCAAAGGCGTGGTAACGTTGGGAGATGAGCCGAGACCGAGAACTGACCGACGAGCAGTGGGCGGCGCTGGAACCGCACCTGCCGCCGCAGCGG
>JALYMD010000015.1 GCA_030773875.1 Chloroflexota bacterium
CTGTTCGTCGGCGAAGAGGGGAATCGGGGTCTTGAGGGAGATGGTGTGGGGGTAGTAACCAGTGGTTGGATCGGCCTCCAGAACCCGCGCGTCTTCGATGAGATAGCGGAAGAAGCGGCGCGCGGAGGTCAGACGTCGCTTGCGGGTGGACCGGGTGGCTGCCTCGCCCAAGAACCGGGCGATGTCAGAGCGATCAATCGCATCGATCGGCTTCGGGCCGATCGTCTTCTCCAGCCTGACGAGATCAAGGCAGTAGGACTCGACGGTGTTGCGGGGCCGCTTCCCCTGCTCTAATTCCCGGCGGTACCAGGCGCGAGCGAGTTCTAGGCTGGAATTGGGCTCCAAACCCGGCAGACCGCCCAAGAGAGAAGAGAACCGGCCCCCTGCCCCGGGAACGAACAGCGGGAGTTGATCCGGCTGGGCCTCGGCTGCGCGCGCTTCCAATGCGAGCAGCGCCGGATCGTCCGTGTAGGGCGCATCCCGCTCCTCGACGGTCGTCGCATTCCGACCACGTGTGCGACACCGGCCAGCCGTGGAGGTCAGGTCCTGCGGTGGGACGCGGGTTGTGTCCGAGGCTGAACCCGGCATCGTGACCCCCTTTGCCTGAGCCGGTAGCACCAAGGTCGTGTACGAACAATTCTACGTTAGGAGTGGGTCCGGTTCCTGTCAACGGTGACGCGGCAAGGAGGGAGTCCTGAGACGTGCCGCCCGGCTGACCCTCGACGGCTCACGCGGAGCCGGGGCATCGTCGCGACGTCAGGGCCGTCATGAGCCGGGCTGTGGCTAGGGTCAGGCTGCTGAGGTGGATCTGAGGAAATGTTCAAGGCTTCGCCGAACTGCCTGTGCACTCGCTGACTCGGCGACGACGACGGGGACACCAAGGCGTCCGGCTGCAAGTCGCACCTGATCGGATGTGCTATGCGGAAGCTGGCGCGAGATGAGGACCGCTACATCTGTTCCGGCAAGCAGGTCTCGTACCCGGCGAGCGTGCCGGTTCGCTTCCCATGCCGGAGGGATCTCCCGCACCTCAGCAACCCCGGCGAGGCGGAGGTCTTCGCGGACCAAGCTTCGGAGGGTCGCATGCCCTCCCGCGACTAAGACGGCCAGGCCCGCAAGACCGGCGGCCGGATCGGGATCGGCTGCCGCTAGCACCCCGTCAGGGAGCGGCCGATGCGCCTGCCTGCGCGCCCGCTCGACCCGGTAGGCGGCCTCGCGGGCACTCAGCGCGTGGAGCAAGCGCTCCACCCGACGGGAGAATCCCCGGTCGCCCGCGTGGGCTCTGCCCAGGACTTCGGCCCGTAGGAGGGCACGGCCGGGGAGCCCTGTCTCCATAGGGGCGTAGCTGTCCTGCTCCACTAAGGCCAGGGATGTCTCGCGGTCTGCACAGGCCTCCTCAATGGCCCGCCGGCGGGACGGATCCACGACGGACGCCCAGCCGGATTCACCAGCGGCCGCAGCCGCCTCTAGGAGTGCGAGGGCGGCCTCCGCTCGAGTGGTCGTGGACGACTGGGTCCTAACGAGCGCGTCGAAGCAGCAGGCGGTCCACGCGACGCGATCCGTCGCAGACATTTCGGCTCCCTGGCGCTCGAGGTAGTCTGCGGTAAAGCTAGCAACGGCTGACCAGTCGTTGGCCTCCATCAAGATCTGGAGGAGCGTCTCTGCCACGTCGGGATCGTCAGCGCCGGCAGCGATCGCCCGGACAAAGGCGACGGCGGCATCCGAGAAGGCGTTGGCCTCGAAGAGCTTCCAGCCCGCTTCCTGCAGGGCAGCGAGGCCGGCGGCCGAGTCCGCAAGCACCCGCTTTGCCGATGCTACCTCCGTCACATCTGATGCGCCCGAGATGTTCCCCATATCCGTCAAGATCCAATCCGATGATGGTCCGTGATGCTGACCTCCCACTCTCGTCCGTCCGCCGGTTGATGAGCCATTAGGAGGGTCGGTCAGTCAATCGATGAAGGCGCGCCGCTGAGTCCCATAGCTCCAATCTCGCCTTGTGTCATCTCCTCTTCGACATTAGCATATCGCTAGGGCAAGATGGGCTGAGGCTGAACATAGGATTGACCGTGGGCGAATTTGTTATCGGGAAGCCAGCACTGCGGCTCAATTACCGTGTCTCGCTGCCGCTGGATCTCGTGTCCGCAATGTCTCTGCTCTACCGGGCGGTCCCCGGAAGCGGCCTAGATCCGTGGCTTATCGCAACGCGCCGTTCTCTTTCGCCGGACCTCCGGGCCGATCTCGATCTCTTGCATGGATTCTCCGGGCGCCTCCTCTACTACATGGAGGAGCCGGTGATGCGGTTTGAACCTTTGCGGGACGACCGTCGAGACGCGGACTTTGCGGACCTGATCGGGTTCTTAGAGGCTCTTCCCCCGTCGGCATACCGGGAGATGGCGGTTCATGCACTGGGGCGCGTCCACCGGGACCTGGGATCGGATGCGGCAGGGCCGCCAATGGATGCCGACGAGGTTGCGTGGCGGCGCTTCCTCGAACCGGGGCTTACTACCGCCGCAGGTGATGAGGCCCTCGCATTGGTCCGAGAACCCGAGTTGCTGCGAGAGCGGACCCTCCGCCTGATCCGGGGTATCTGGGAGCATGCGTACCGGGAGGAATATGAGGAGCGGCGTGGCACCCTGGAAGAGGCAGCTCGGCTAGCTCAGGCGACGGAGGGACGGGGGTTCGGGATGGCGTTTGCCGACCTCACTGGCAACCGCCTTCCCGCGACCCTCGTCTCCGGGCTCAACGATGTGGCTTGCGTGACGTTCTGCCCCTCCTACCACCTGGGCTCGTTCGTCAGCTACATCCTGTATCCTCCGGACCTGGTTGTCTTCTTCGATGCGCCGCGTCTGGTGTCCCAGGCAGCGACGGCCGGATGGATCTCGGCCGAGAGCGTTCCCGGAAGTCTGGCCGACGGTTCCGCTGGTCTTTCTGCAAACCCTGAAGAACGGGCTGATCCGCTCTTGGGGGAGTCGCTGCTCGAAGGGCTGCGCGCTCTGGCCGATCCGAACCGGCTCCGCATACTGGACTTACTGGGGGAGAGCCAGCTCTACGCGCAGGAGATCGTGGGACGGCTCGGCATTGCCCAGTCAGCGGTGTCGCGCCACCTGAGCCAACTAGAACGTGCCGGGTTGATCACAGTTCAGCCGAAGGGTGGCATGAAGTACTACGCGGTCGATGGGCGACGGATCGCCTAAATTGCGGCGGCGATCCGCGCCCATGCCCCAGCTCCGCCAATCTAGAGCGCTGCGCCAGGGGAATCATCCCCTCCTACCCT
>JALYMD010000016.1 GCA_030773875.1 Chloroflexota bacterium
CTCCGGTGGAGCGGTTGCAGGACGTGATGGTTGCGGCCAGTTCGCCCAGGCGGTCGTTTCGGTGCGATCGAGAGCCTATCTGGGTCGCCAGCTTGAAGCTCGACAGCGACGGTGCAACGCTGGGCTAGGGCATGCGCGTCCCGTATGCGACAACCGGTGCCTCTTCGACGGTGAGCCGGAAGACGTCCGGGCGGGCGTAGTGGCCGATGATGTCGAGGCTGTGCTTCTCCTCGATCACCCGTCCGAGGTCGATCTCTGCGGTGAGGATGCCCTCCTCCCCCTCAAACGGACCGGCCAGCACGTCGGCGCCCGGCGCCTCGATGAGACTGCCGCCACCACTGAGGAGATCGGCCTCGGGCGGGAAGCCGGCGAGGCGCGCGCCGGCCGCGGCCACCTCCGCCATCAGGCGGCAGGCCTTGGCGATGGTTGCCTCACGATCGAGAAAGACCGGCGTGACCTGCACCGCCGCGACGTAGCGCGGGTAGGCGTCGTTCCAGCAGTCGCGAAGGTTGATTCTCCACTCAGGTCGCCGTGGGCGGCCGACCTGGGCGGGCTTTCCGTGCCCGTAACGTCCGTCATCCAGCCGCGGGACCATTGGTTCACACGGACCGTCGCGATGGTGCTTCGTCACGGGCCAGGACATGCGTGCAGCGCTGAAGGCTGGGCAGGTGAAAGTGCCGGCCGGCGGGTCCCAGAGGTGGGGCAGACCTCATTCGCCACAACCCGTCCCTGGTTGGGGGGACGTAGGGGTCACCCGGTTGCCCGCCACGAGGGCGACGCCTACGTCACCCCTGCCAGGCAAAACCCCGTTGACGCACCACTAGAGGTTGGGCAGGCCGAGCAGGCTGCGGACGACGTGGCCCTCCCCGATGTGCAGGTAGGAGTGGGCCAGCACGGTGTGCATCAGGGTAAAGGCCTTCGGCTTTCCCTCCCAGCGCCTCGGCACCCATTCGGCGTCCGGTCCGAACGCCCCCTGAACCCGCACCCGCCGCACGAGGTCGGCATCGATCACCTCCGCCAGCACCTCCGGCCGCAGCCCCCCGATGACCTCCTGGGTGCGCTTCCCCGTAGCGGCGCGGTAGGCGAGGAGTGCGGGAATGTCAATCCGCTCGGTGAACCCTTCGACCTCGTTGTCCGTCATCCCTGCGCCGAGGTCCCGGTGCGGTACCCCGAGCCGTTCCGACCACCGATCCTCGTCAAGGACCTGGGGGCGCTCAGCAATGACGAGGTTGATGCCGATGTCCTCGGCGCGGGTCATGTGCCAGAGGAGCCACGCTAGCGAGTTGGTGCTTGGATGCGGGCGCTGACGGATCTGCTCCTCGGTCATGCCGCTCAGGACGAGATCCTGATTGGACGGGTCGCCGCCGGCCACTGCGGCGGCGTGGGAGCGGGCATGCTGGGCTAGGAAGAGTTCGCGGGTATCCATCGCTGCTCCGTTCGGTGCCCATCACGCCGCCGGTGCCGGTGCCCGATCCGATCGTCCAGGTTCCGGCACCGGCGAGCCCGCTCCCAACGGATTCGGAGGCGCCAGGCACCATCGCATGCGCGCCCGGTGCTCAGGCGGCGAGGCGGTAGAAGCGGAAGAAGTCATGCTCGATAGGCAGGATCTCAACCATCCGGAACCCGGCCTCCGCCGCGTAGCGGCGCAGCGTTTCCGCCCGCATCACGGTCCCGGTCGCCGCCGACGGCTGCTCGGTCATTCCAACCGGCAGGCAGTGGAGGATGCTGAAGCCGTACATGTAGCGTTCGACGTCGTCGCCCGGGGCCACGAACCGTTCCGCCACCTTCTCGTCAACGACCAGGACGCCGCCGCCCTCACCCACCAGCCGCCGCATCGCCCCCAGCACGGCGACGGGGTTCGGCATGTCGTGGACGCACTCGACGGCGAGGGCGAGGTCGTAGCGCCCGGCCAGTCCCGGGTCCCCGGCGTCCCGGACGTGGAACGCCACCCGATCGGCCACGCCAGCCGCGGCGGCGTTGGCACGGGCCACCCGCACCGACGCCTCGTCGAGGTCGAACCCGTCCACCCGGACGTTCGGGTAGGCCTGGGCAATCGCGATGCTGGACCAGCCAAGGCCCATCCCGACATCGGCGACGCGCGCCGGCGGATCGACCTGGAGCCTGGCGTGGACATCCGGGAGGGCTGGCAGCCACTCCTGCGCGAGAAGGTGACGGAACTGCGGCCGGGTCGTGCCGGCCTGACCCTCGTGGAGGTCGGCACCGTAGTCCGCATAGGGGACGCCTGCGCCCGTGCGGAACGCATCCAGGATCGCGGGCAGGGGTTTGACGCAGCCGACGAAGATCTGAGCCAGTGGTGCCATCGCGGTCAGGCTGTCGGGATCGACAAGGACCGCCTCGTAGCCCGCGGGCAGTCGGAAGCACCGTTCGCCACTATCTGCCTGCGGGTTGTCGCATGCCAAGATGCCGCTTACCGCCTGCTGCTCAAGCCACTCGCGGGCGTAGCGCTCGTGGGTCCCGGTGCGAGCAGCCAGCTCGGCGCTGGTGACCGGGCCGTCCGCGGCCAGGGCACGGTAGTAGCCGAGCCGGTCGCCGAGGTAGACGGAAAAGAGATCCATCGCCCCGAGCGTCGCCTCGAAGAGGCGAGCGGCAAGCGCGTCGGGTGCGACAAGGGTTTCCACGGCCTCTTTCGTGGTCTCAGTCATCGGAGTCTCCCTTCGATGTGCCAGAGGATCAGGCAAGCCAAGGGAACCGGGTTGCCCCAACCGCAACCAGCAGGCCGAGCAGCAGGAAGGCCGCCCCGGTTATCTGGACCGCGCGCCGCCCCAGCGGCAGGATCTTCTCGGCGAAGACGACCAGCGTCAGCAGGAGCATCCAGGCCAGGCTCATCACCCCGGCGGCGACGAGCACCGCGAAGAGCGCCCAGCAGCAGCCGAGGCAGAAGGCACCGAGGGTGATTCCCATCCGCAGTGCCCCGACGTACCCGTCCCGCCAGTGCGTCATCACGAAGCCGAAGGGCGACTGGCAGTGGCCTAGGCAGGCGAACTTGAGCGGCGTGAACTGGTAGAGCCCCGCCACCACTAGGGTCGCGCCGAGCGCGAGCGGGGCCCACGTCGCCCGCTCGGCCTCTCCCAGCCGCCCGGCAACGTCGCTGCCGAGTTGGACCAGCAGCCAGGTCAGGCCGCCGACCGCCGCCCAGACGAGGAGATAGCCGGCCGCGAAGATCCAGGTCGGCACGAAGGCCATGCCCCGCGCCCGGCACTGGGCCGAGACGCGCCGGAAGAGGAGCAGCATCGGCGCGGCGGCCGGGAACATCATCGCCGCCATCATCACCGCCCATGCGATGAGGAAGGCGACAAACCCGTCCCACGACCAGCCCTCGTCCGCCATGCCCGACATTCCAGAGACTGCAACCTGCCCCATGCTGTCCGGCGCTGGTTCGTTCATCGCCATGCCGGGCATGCTGTCCATGCCAGGCATAGCCTCCATGCCGCCGCCGGCTGGCTGTTCCTGAGGCTGTTCCTGCGGTTCAGCCGCGCCGCGGGCGATGATGCCCATCGGCATGTCCATGGTCCGCGCCTGGTGAACCGTCAGCGTCCACGCCCCAACGGTTAGAAGGGCGAGGAGCGCGAGCAGGACGAGTTGCCCACGCTCCATTGGCTCCCCGGCGCGGCGCCCGCCGATCGCGTTGCTGAACACGCGAGCGCTACCCGTTGGACCAGCGGATCGGCGCGTAATGGCCGTTCTTGCCGGAGTTGTCCCAGCGCAGCCCGTAGTCGGCCCAGGTGCTGCCCTGCTCGCCGACGGCCATCGCGACGCCCTCGGGAGCGAAGGGGTGGGCGTTGATCGCAACCAGTTCCTTGTCCTCACCCATCGCGCTGGCGACCGGGTGCACGGCCATGGTCATGATCCCGGGAATCTCGACGGAGCGACGCTTTCCCTCGGTCCGGTAGGTGATCGGGACGGCCTTGACGCCGAGGACCTCGGAGATGAGGGGGGCGAAGTTCCCCATCGTGCCCCCCGCCTGACCGGCGAAGATCGCCTGCAACGCCTCGCGCTGCCGCTCATCGGCCCGCTCGTCGACGTAGAGGGCGACGCTCCAGTTCCCTTCGATCATGGGGCCGGGGGTCCGGGCAATGAGCGCGGCGTTGAGACCGTCGAGCGACACGTCACCGAAGGACCCCTTGTCGAGATGGAAGGCGAACGCGACCTCGCAGGCGCCCTCGGTCGGCG
>JALYMD010000017.1 GCA_030773875.1 Chloroflexota bacterium
TGGCGCAAGGCCGGCGGCTGGCAGCAGATCCTCGACGCGCTGCAGCACGGCGACGCCACCTACAACCCGTAACTGTCGCTGTAGTACTAGGCGAGTCCATGGTCAAAGACGTAGCGGATGGCAGCACTGCGGGAGGCGAGGTCGAGCTTGTTGTAGATGCGGTAGAGGTGAGCGTTAACCGTGCGCGGGCTGATAAAGAGGCGCTCCCCGATCTGCGCATTCGTCAGTCCCGCCGCCAGCAGCCGCAGGACCTCCACCTCACGGCTGCTCAGCCCGTCCGGCAACGCAGAAGCCGGGGGCAGAACAACCGGCTTGACGGACAGAACCGGCGGCGTCTTCTCGGCGATGCTCGCGGGGACGGCAACGGCCTCCGAGAGGGCGTCATCGAGGGATAGAGCGCGACCAGCGGTCCAGGCGGCGGCGAACGCATTCGGACCAAGCGAAGTCCGCGCAGCCGCCACCTGCTCGGCGTAGCGATCCCGATCCCGTGGTGGCACCGCCGCTCCGATGGCCTCCCGCAGCGCTTCCGCTGCCCCGAAGAGCCGGGCGCCGGGCGCCGCCAACCTGGCCGCAACTGAGGTCCCCGCCACACCTTCCAGGCACTCGGCGAGGCCACGGCGGTCGCCCAGCTCCCGGCGGAGCACCAGAGCCCCGACAAATCGTTCCCCGGCCTCCTGCAGCGCCCCATCCTCCTGCGCCAGCCAGCCCAGCAGGGCAAGTGCGTAACCGACGCCTAGCTTGTCTCCGACCTGCCGGAAGAGCGTCAGGCTCTCCTCCGCGCGGGAGCGGGCGGTGACCGGATCGCCCATGCAGCGGGCCACGTCACCGAGGTTGAGATGGGAGTAGGCAACACCACCAGGATCACCCAGGGCGGCCCGAACGGCAAGGGCTTCCTCGTGCAGCGCCCGCGCCTGGTCGTCGTTGCCCTCGTTGCTGGCGATGTTGCCAAGGTTGCTCAGGGAGTTGCCGAGCCCCTGGCGGTCCCCGAGGTCGCGGCGCAGCGCAAGGGCTTCCTCGTGGAGGGCGCGGGCCCCGGCGTAGTCGCCGGCGTAGCCCGCTAGCAGCCCGAGACCGTTCAGCGACGTGGCAATGCCGAGCCGGTCGTCCATCGCCCGGCGGAGATCGAGGCTGGCGGCGTAATGATCCCTAGCGCGCGCGTAGTCACCCTGGTCGATGGCAAGGTTGCCACGGTGCTGGTGCGCCTTCGCACGGGCAGCGGCGCTCGCGCCATCCGCCACCGCCAGCGCCCGATCCAACCGATCGGACCCCGCGTTCAGGTACCCGCGCGCGACCCAGAAGTGCCAGAGCGCCGCCGCGAGCCGCAGCCCCAACTCAGCCCGGGAGGGAGAAGGTTCGGGAGTTGCGTCCGCGCCACCCGTGGCGGGCAGCACCGAACTCGCCCAAGTCAACGCCGCCAGCAAGTTGTCATGCTCGGCTTCCAGCCGGTCCAGCCACCGGCCCTGCTCTGGCCCAGTCAACTCCGGCTCGGCGTCCTCTGCCAGCTCCAGACACCAAGTCGCCAGGGATCGGCGTGTCCCGTCCCGCTCTCCGGCCTCCTCCAGCCGCTCTAGGCCGAACTCGCGCACGCTCTGCAGCATCGCGTAGCGAGACTCACCGTCGGTGCCGACATCCTGCCGGAGCAGGCTCTGATCCACCAGCGCCGAGACCGACTCAAGCGCATCGACGGAAAGGACCGGAGTGCCGGGTGCCGGGTGCCGGGTGCTGGACAGGGAAGCAGTGTCCCGTTCCATCACTCGCAAGCCATCGCCAATCACCCATTCGGCCGCATCAAGGGTACAGCCACCGGCGAAGACCGCGAGGCGGCGGAAGACGATTTGCTCCTCTGGACGAAGCAGGTCGTAGCTCCAGGCAACCGTATCGTGCAGGGTCTGCTGGCGGACTGGGAGATCCCGCGGGCCGCCGGTGAGGAGCTTGAACCGCCGCTCTAACCGCGCGAGGAGGGCCTGGGGCGACAGCAGCCGGCACCAGGCGGCGGCGAGCTCGATCGCGAGGGGCAGCCCATCCAGACGGCGGCAAATCTCGACCACGGGGGCGGCGTTGGCGTCGGTGAGGGCAAAGCTCGGCTCGGCCGCCCGTGCCCGGTCAACGAAGAGGGCCACCGCGGCGCAGCCCGCGACGACATCACGGACGACGTTATCGCGAGGAGACGGCACCTCCAGCGGAGCGAGCGGAAACTCATGCTCTGCCCGGACGTGGAGGGGTGACCGGCTCGTGACGAGCACCTTGAGACCGGGGCACGCAGCCAGCAGGTCCGCAACCAGCGGCGCCGCACCGGCCACCTGCTCGAAGTTGTCTAGGACGAGCAGGAGGCGGCGCCCACGGAGAGCATCTTGTAGCGTGGCCTTGGTGGGCCGGCTCCCTTCCTCGCGTACCCGGAGGGCGCGTGCCATGGTCGGCGCGACCAGGCGAGGATCGCGCAGCACGGCTAGAGAGACGAATCCGACGCCGTCCGCGAACCCAGCGCGCAGGTCCGCCGCCACTTGAATCGCCAGGCGGGTCTTCCCGGCTCCTCCAGGTCCGGTGAGGGTGAGCAAGCGAACATCGGGGCGCCGCAGCGTTTCGACCACCGCGGCAACGTCGTTGTCCCGCCCAATCAGTGGCGCGGGAGCAAGCGGCAGGTCCGACCCGAGGACATCGTCCAGCGCGCCCTCGACAAGCGTCGGGGGAGAAAGATGGGTGGGCGCCGCCGAGAAGGGCTCCGGAGGCATTTGCTCACGAACCAGCGACATCGCGTCGCGCTCCTGTACTGAGTCGGTGCGCGGCGGGGAGGAGGGAGGTGGATGCCTCGATCATACGGAGGGCCGATAGCTCCCGTCAATCGCATCACCCCGGCCGCGCCCCGCCACCTGCCGCCGGTGTTCGCTCCCGTCTTCCACAACGCCCGACCACCCCACTCGGTTTCGAGCCATTTGCCGGTGAGTCATCGTCGCTATGGACGGCAAGGTAAGCAGCGTGTTGCAAAACCGCGGCGACGGGTCGTGGAGACGGAACGGCCGGGCCGGCGAGAGGCAGGCCGACTGGTCCTCACCTTGCTGCGCCGCCGAATCCCGGCCGCCCCGGCAGGCCCCGCTGCTGCAGGTAGGCATCGAACTGGTCGGGGGTCCGCACGCCGTGGCAGAGCACCGCCTCGTACACGTCGAAGCCGCCCACCTGATCAGGGTAGGTGGGTAGGCGCCGCCAGACATCCTTGATCCAGAGAATCGCCAACCTCGTCTCGGCGGTGAGCTGCTCCCTGAGGCGCTCGATGTAGGGAAGGTGGTCGCGCGGGGCGTCGGAGAGCCAGAACGAGACGTCGATCTTCCACTCGTCGCCGGCCGCCGTTTCGTAGGAGGTGACGAAGTAGTACCGCTGGTCGCCCCGCAGCTCGGGAGGGGCGCGGTGCCCCGTCTCGTTGCGGTAGTCGAGCCGGGCGACGCTCGGGTGCGTCAGCAGCGGGCGCATAGCCTGGAACGCCCGCTCCAACGTGAGATCCCGGCACAGGACGCTGAAGTCGAGATCGCGCCAGACCATCAGGCCGGACACCGAGCTGCCCACCTGTTCGACCCGCCCCGCCCGGGAGAGGAGCGCGACGAGGTCGAGCTCTGCGACGACCCGACGGGCCTCGGCCTGGAGGGCGTCCTGACGGCGCAGGAGATCGAGAGCGTAGGCGCGATCCAGGTCGTCGAGGGTCACGACAGTGATCCTCCCGCGGTTCCCGCGAATCTCCTTCGCCGACGCGCGTGCGGTTCGCTCGATGATGCACGCCCTTCGAGCGCCTCGTCGACCGGCCGGCGCCCCTCGAG
>JALYMD010000018.1 GCA_030773875.1 Chloroflexota bacterium
ACGGCGGCAAGCCGATCGTCTACTCCGTCGGCAACTTCATCTTCGACCAGATGTACAGCGTGGACACCCGCCAGGGCCTGATCCTGGAGATCACTCTGCGCGGTTCCCAGGTCGTCGGCATCCGCACCCGTGGCGTCGAGATCCAGGACTTCCACCAGCCCCGCTTAATGACCGAAGGCGAGCAGGCCGCGATCATGGATCGGTTCTGGCGCTCGACGGACTGGCTGGCGGAGCGGTAGGTGCTCCTGATCAGAGCTTAGCCCTTCTGCTCTGCGTCGAGTCGACGACCGGCCGCCGCGATACGGGCAAGCACCGAGGGAAGGTCGGACAGGATCTCGTCGTTGCAGAAGCGGAGCACGCGGTAGCCGTGCGCTTCCAGGTGCCGCGTCCGGAACTCGTCCTGTTCGGCTTGCCCACGATGGATCTTCCCGTCTACCTCGATTGCGAGTTTCAGTGCTGGGCAGTAGAAGTCAAGGACGAACGGACCAACTGGGTGCTGACAGCGGAACCGGAGGCCCTCAAGTTGCCGCCGCCTCCGCGTGTCTTACAACGCCTACTCGGCGGGAGTGAGCCGTCGCCGAAGAGCGCGTGCCGCCCCTTCGACACGAGGAGTCGTTCCCCGGATGCTTTGTGTCGTCTTGTCCATCTGGAGACCCTGCCGAAGTACGCCCCCGGCCCCCCAATTCTGGGGGAGAACGGCGAGCATCATGCGACAACGTGGCCGACCTGGTTTTCCGGTTGGGTAGCGTCGTGGTAGACGACGCGGTTTTCGTGACAGGACTGCGCGTGGCATGGCTCTCCCTCAGAATTGGGGGCCGGGGGGTGCGGGCCGAGGTGCTCTCCCATCCCCTATCGCCGACTGATCAGGCGCGGACAATGATCTTGCCGCCGCGGGCGACGATCAGGTACTCGCGGGTGGTACGTCGGAACTGCGCTTCGATCTCACCGACGAGGTCCACCGTGGTGACATCGGTGAAGACGACGGTGGCCGAGCCGCCAACGGCATCCACGCGGCGGATCGAAGGCCAGAGGGTGAGCAGCGCGGCGGGACGGCCGCCGGAGCCCGGGACGAGGATCTGGTGGACCGCGGCACCGGGGAGGCGGAACGGCGCCAGGGTGACGTCGCCGCCCAGCGCCTCTCCAATCAGAGGGATGCATCGGGCGTCGTAGGGCACCTGTCGGATGGGGTGGCGAATGGGCGCAGAGGGAACGTCATCAGGCGGCATCGAGAGCGGTCTCCTCCGTCGAGCGAGGTCTAGCACGCCTATGGTTGTCCACGGGGTTCGGATCAGCCTTGCAGTGGCGCCTGGCCGGTGAGGGCTTGCTTCCCCCGGTATACTCCGGGCGCATCGTTCATGCCCGATGTTCAGTGTTCGTCCGGCCCTCGACCGGGGTCGCTACCACGTCAGGAGCTGCCATGACCGAGCGCCGGGTGTCTCTCGCGACGAGTCAGCCCGAGCCCGACCCGGCGCTCGGGCCAGACGTGGAGACCGACCGCACTGTTTCCCTAGTGGACATCGAGGCCGCGCGAAAGCGCATTGCCCCCCATGTTCACCGGACGCCGCTGTTTGGCTCGGCCACGCTCGGACGAATGACGGGGACGACGCTGGGCCTGAAGGCGGAGAACCTGCAGCGGACCGGCTCCTTCAAGGCTCGCGGAGCGATCAATGCCGTCCTCCAGCTTTCGCCGGAGCAGCGGGCGCGCGGCATCGTGACCCTGTCGGCCGGCAACCACGGCCAGGGGTTGGCTTATGCCGCGGCGCTCTTCGGAGTCCGGTGCGTGGTCTTCATGCCGGAGACGGCGGTGTCGGCCAAGGTGGCGGCGATCCGTGGGTATGGCGCGGAGACGCGATTCGCGCCCTCCATGGAAGCGGTCTTCAACGCGATGAAAACCTTCCGCATCGAGCACGACCTCCATTATGTCCACCCGTTTGCCGACCCGGCGATTGTGGCCGGCCAGGGCACGGTCGGGCTGGAGATCCTGGAGGATCGCCCGGAGGTGGAGGCGGTCGTTGTCTGCGTGGGCGGCGGGGGCTTGCTGGCTGGAATCGCGCTCGCGATCAAGACGCAGCGACCAGGGGTGCGTGTGGTCGGGGTGGAGCCGGAGGGCGCGGCGGCTGTCTCACGCAGTCTTGCGGCGGGTACCCCGGTGACGCTGGAGAAGATCGAGACCATCGCCGATGGCCTGGCGGCTCCCTTCGGGGCCGCGCTCACCCAGGAGATCATCGAGCGTTACGTCGATGATGTGGTCCTGGTCAGTGATGACGAGATTGTCGGCGCGCTGCGGTTGATTCTGGAACGGACCAAACTGCTGGTGGAGCCGGCTGGGGCGGCGGCCACGGCGGCACTCTTGACGGGGAAGGCCGGGCTCTCTCACGGCGCCCATGTGGTGGCTACCCTCAGCGGAGGCAACGTCGATCCTGAGACGCTGAAGCGACTGCTGTAGCGACGGGAGCCGCCCGGGCCTTCTCACCCGACAATCTCGACGCCCTGGATCGTGAGATGGGCGGACGGCCTAACGGACGCGCTATGCGCCGGTGGCAGTGCTCGATGCATGCTCCCGGCCTGACCCTCCTCGCCGACCCTCTTGAAGCCAGTGTTGCGCATGACAGAGGTCGAGGTGGGCGCTTGGCTTGTCGGGGCCGACACGGGCGCGTTCGCCGCAGGCAGCCGCCTCTTGTGCAGGTCCACATCCTTCCGCTGGTACCATTCGAGCGGAGGATGCTTGACCGTGCGACTCATGATCCCGCCCGCCGACCCCCTTGACCCGCCCGTGCTGTCCGGATGTCCGTCTACCGTGTCCTCGGTGATGTCCGAGGGCAGCGCCAAGGTGATGGGGGCCCCCGCCCCCACGGATGCGCCGATTGGGCTCTACCTGCATATTCCGTTTTGTGCTCACGTCTGTCCCTACTGCGATTTCAACACCTATGCCGGGCAGAGCGACCTGATTCCCCGCTACGTGTCGGCGCTAGAGCGCGAGATCGGACGGCAGGGGGAGGCGCTCGCCGGGCGTCGCGCCAGTACGATCTTCTTCGGGGGGGGTACGCCGTCGCTGGTGCCGCCGACGGAGATCGGGCGGCTGGTGCGGGCCTGCCGGGAGTCGTTTGACCTGGCCCCGGACGTGGAGGTGACGCTGGAGGCCAACCCTAACAGTGTGGACGCGGCCTATTTCGCTGGGTTGCTGGACGGGGGCGTCAACCGGCTGAGCTTGGGAGTCCAGACTCAGCAGCGGCGCGGGCTCCGAACCCTGGGCCGTCACCACGAGGCGTCCGACGCCGCTGCAGCATACCGGGCGGCGCGGGAGGCAGGGTTCGACAACGTGAGCCTGGATCTGATCTTTGGCTGGCCGGGTCAGAGCCTCGCCGCCTGGGAGGAGGATTTGGACCAGATCCTGGCCTGGGGGCCGGCGCCGCCGGAGCATCTCTCGCTCTACAGCCTGATTGTCGAGCCGGGCACGCCGATGGCGGACGCGGTCGCTCGCGGCATCCTCGTCGTCCCGGACGACGACGCCACGGCCGACCTCTATGAGGCGGCGATTGGAACGATGGAACGAGCGGGGTTTATCCACTATGAGGTGGCGAACTGGGCGCGGGACGAGCGGCTCCAAGCGCGCCACAACCTGATCTACTGGCGGAACGGAGAGTACGCTGGCCTCGGTGCCGGCGCCCACGGGCATATCGGCGGACGGCGGGCGATGCAACACCTGCTCCCGCTGGCCTGGGTCGAGGCGGTCGAGCGGGGCGAGTCGCCCGTCTCGAACGTGGAGGAGATCCCGCCTCAGACGGCGATGGGCGAGACGATGATGCTTGGCCTGCGCCTGCTCCAGCAGGGCGTGGACGAGGGGGCCTTTGCGGCCCGGCACGGGGTGGAATTGAGGGAGCGGTACGGACGCATCATCGAGGAGCTGGTGGGTTTCGGCTTGATGGAGCGGACGGGCGACGGGGTTCGGCTGACCCCCCGCGGGTTGATGGTGGCGAACGACGTGTGCGCTCGGTTCTTGTAGGTCCCGTGCCCATGACGGAAGCCGATGGGTTCTACGGGGACGCGGACTTGAACCCCAAGCAGTACGGTTTCGGCAGGACCCTCGGCTCTTGCGCGAAGGTCCTCGAGAAGTACCACTGCGGCGAGTACTTCAGGCAGTAGCCATCGATCTCCAAGACGGGGCTGAGAGCGAGGGTCGGCGCGGG
>JALYMD010000019.1 GCA_030773875.1 Chloroflexota bacterium
CGGGGCTGGGGATCCCGGCGGTGGATCTGCCTCACATCTTTGAGCGGTACCGGCGAGGGGGCAACGTGACGGGGCGGATCGGGGGGGCGGGGATCGGGTTGGCCGGGAGCCGGCAGGTGGTGGAGCAACATGGGGGAACGATCACGGTGGTGAGTGTGGAGGGCCAGGGCAGCACCTTCACCCTCGCCCTCCCCATGGAGGCGCCCCCCTCGTCGGCTTAGGCGACCTCAGAGAGTGGCACCGGCATTGCGCCGTCCCGGCGAAGGGACCGTTTCGCACGGGGGACTCTGGGGTCATGGCGAGGACAGTACTCATCGTGGACGACGAACGGCACATTGTGGAGGTGCTAGCCCAACTGTTGGAGGACGAAGGGTACGCCGTCCGGCGAGCCTACGACGGCGAGACTGCCCTGCGGCATGTGGAGGAGGAGCCGCCTGATCTCGTCCTAAGTGACGTGGCGATGCCCCGCCTTGGCGGGATTGAGTTGGCCGAGCGTCTCGCGGCGAGGCAGATCCCGGTGGTCTTGATGAGCGCCGCGGTCACGGATCCAAAGCTTCCCGGTGTTGCCTTTGTCCCGAAGCCGTTCGATCTCGATCATATCTTGGACGTGGCTGAAGACCTCCTCGAGCAATGTCCCTCGCGGTGACGGCAAGTATCGTTACACTGTCAAGGAGGCCGGTCCTACCTCGTCCCTGAATGCCACGTCGTGACGTCTTCGCTGGATCGGCGAACTACTGGCCTGAGGCGTAGTGTCAGATGAATCGCTGTGAGTTGATCGGCGTTCAAGGGAGCGGCGGTAGCAGTCGTTGAGGGTTTGTGCCGATCGGCCGGCAACCAACCTGGGGCACGAGTGCTCAGGGCGTCGAGGTCGAATGGACCAGCGCTCCTGGCTGAACCGGTACCCTGTGTGCACCACCGAAACACCACGATATTGGAGTCTCTTCGCGGGCTAATCCACTACCTGCCGTTGTCACTGCGGGCCCGCTGTGGCTGCGGCTCGTCCTCGATCACGGCGAAGATGCAGCGCAAGTGGCCCTCCGGGTGTCCGATCAAGACACGCTCGATCCACTGCTCTACGGTCATGGTAGGCGGTTCCTCGACGTAGACGCGGCTCTGTACAGATTGTTCGCTGCTGAAAGACCTCACCACGGTGGCGGCCATCGAGGCCTCGCTCCGTAGCACCTGCACCGTCTCGATGTGGTTGCAATCTGCGTAGGTGCCGGCGTCCTCGGCGTTGACCTCGGCCAGAGCTGCCCTCGTCCCGGTCCACTATGATTGTCCCTCGGCTATGGTACGAAAGGCCTTGATCTCGACGGCGTACCCGAATGCGACGTGGCAGGCCAGGGCCGTGACGGTGCGGCCCTCCTCAGGACGGAAGGTACGTCATTGCGCTTCAGGGAGCTTCCCAACCACGAACACGAACGTGTCGTTGGCCCACCCGAACCGGTCAGCCAAGACCTTCGCGCGCTCTGACATGGCGCCCCCTTGACGCTGGTTAACGGAGACGCGGCGGAGAATATAGCCCACTTGAGGGCGGCAATTGAGCGTCCGGACCATGATGTTCCCTGCACTGGCCGACCCTCGGAGGCAGATACGGCACCGGGGAGCCTCTGGAGGCACCACGCGGCTGAAGGCTCGCGCGACGTGGAGTCCCGATTCATGGTTGAAGGTTCTCGCTCCTATCCCTTCGCCAAGATCCTATTCCTGGTGCTTCTGCCTTCCCTCTTGAAGACGTGTGAGCCGTGGTGCGGTCACAACCCTTGGGGACGTCATAGGCGGCGCTGCTGGGCGGGGTTTCGGGGGTGAGTTCTCCCGGCGCAGGTGCCGCCGGGCTTCTGTGACGATCTCGTAACCTGCCCGTAACCGTACGGTCACACGCCTCCTCTATCGTCATAGTCAGCCGAGTTGAACCGGCTCGTCGGGTGGAGTCCCAGCGAGCGGTCCTGCACACGGCACATTGACTGCGGCCGTGCCGGAAGAACGGGACACGGGAAGGTGCTCCGCACCGGTAGCCGCCTTTTGCTTCGTCAATCGGAGGAGTTTCATGCCGTCGATCGGTTCCATGGCGCGTGTGCTGCGCGTCGGTCTCGTTTCCCTGATTGCCTTGACGTTGGTCTTGAGCGCCACCGGCGGGGTTTCCGCGCACGGCGGTCACTCATCATCGGAGGTCTTCGAGGCCAGCGACCTCGCCGAGGCCGTGACAGTGCATATGCAGGACTTTTGGGACGACGCATTCCGGCGCAGTGATCTGCCGTACGAGACGCCCTACGCGGTGGCGTATGACAACTCGAACTATGGCGCCACCGGCTGCGGTGACGTCGAAGACTATACATACTCCTGGTACTGCCTCGCGGATGACACGGTCTACGTGAACATCGATCAGGTGCAGCAGCTGCGCAGGCAGGAAGGTGACCTCTTCGCGGCGGTGCTTGGTGTGGGGCAGCCGATGAGCCTCGCCGTCTTGGACCGCGTCGGCGGCTTAAGCTTCGACCGCAGCGGCGCGGTTGATCGTTACAGCCAGGAGGCTGCCGCGTGCTTGAGTGGTGTCTGGACCGCTGAGCTCTGGTACGAGGACATCATTACTGAGGACGATGTCCTGTCGGCTGCTCGTGGTCTCGCGACCGTCGGTCGAACCCTCCCGGAGGCCTACCTCTTTGGCTACGACACGGAGGATCCCCAGTCCTGCCTGGATGTGATGCTCGCCGTGTAGCTTCAAGTTCTTGGGAGGAAGGGGCGGAGCGCGTAGCTCCGCCCCTTTTCCCATCTGGCATCACCGGGGTCGTCAACTAGGGGTTGGTTGGATCGCGTTGGCTAGAGATGAGTTGTCGATCAACGGCCAGTCCTGGAAGGAGGGTCACCTCTGGAGGCAGGCAAGCCGCGTGGGAAACGTGTACCAGCGAATCCTGAACAGGTCTGACGTGACTTTGGACAGGGAGGGGGGAACCTAGCCCGGGATCCGTCGGCTCTGCCACATGTGGTATGAGCACCTTTGGACTCGGTCCGATACACCGTTGACGCTTCGGCGTCGGAACGTCATCATGCACCCGCCGGCTCGCTTCGTCGAACAGGATATCTGCCGCAGCGCCCCTGAGGGGGGTGATGATACGTCCGTGGCGGAGCACACCCTAAGTGCGCGAATGCCCGAGATGCGACCTTCGTGCTGCAAGTCGCGAGCCTGTTTCCCTGCGGATGAGTAGGGACTACGCTTGCAGCATTGGGAAGGGTCAGGGGCACAACCACGAAGGCCCGTTGGTCGTACTCTATTGTGGCGACTTTTGCCTCAAGGTCCCGTGATGGTGATGACGGGAATCTTGCGCCACAACGGTTCAGTCACACACGGCGTATCGATGGGTATGCGAGGCGGCGGAAGCTCGCCTAACAGGCTCTGGCGGCGATCAGCCCAGGATGCGGAGGGACTTGATGGAGCGTGAAGTCAGCGGGATTCGCAAGCTGAGCCGGCGCCGGTTGATCCGAAGCGCTGCGGCGGCGGGTGCCCTTGGCAGCCTCACTGCCCTCCCTGTAGGCGCTGAACCGTCGCCCTCCCGCCAGATCAGGACGTCAAGGCGCGCGCAGGGTGGGAAGATCCGGTTCGCACTCACTACGGACGACCTACCACGAGTCCAACCCCTGCTCGATCAGTATGCCGGCGAGACAGGCGTCGCGATCGAGCCTATAGCGTTTCCGTATGCCGAGCTTTATGAGGACCTGAACATTAATGTGACCCTTGGAACGTGCGCCTACGACGTCGTCAGCATGGACGATCCGTGGATGCCACTCTTTGCTGGCCAGCATTTCCTGACCAACCTGGAGGACCTCGCTGCCCGAGAGGGTATGAGCTTCGACCGGGCCGACTTCGTGCCAGCCTTTATCTCTCTCGGCACGGACTCGCCCGCGCTGGGGCTGCAGGCCATCCCCTGGATTGGCAACGTGCAAGTCTACGCTTGGCGCCAAGACGTGATGCAGGAGTTGGGGCGCGATCGGCCGCGCACGTGGGATGACGTGATAGCGGCGGCGACGGAGGTTCAAGCCGCGAGGCCGGGTGGGGACCTGTTCGGCGTCGGGATCCGAGGCCAGCCGGGCAACTCGGCTGCGACAACATTTCTCCCCATCCTGCGTGGTCATGGGGCCGATGTCTTTGACTCTCGCTGGGAGCCCCAACTCGAGACCGATCAGGCGAAGGCGGCCATGCGCACGTTGCTCGCCCTCGCGAAGCTCGCACCGCCGGGGGTGGAAAAGATCGGGCACGAGGAGTTGGGTCAGGAGCTTTACACCGGCCGGATCGCTCAAGCCGCCGACATCTGGCCGAACCAGATGCTCCAGGTCTACGATCCGGCGCGCTCGACCGTCACGGGCAAAGTGGCCATCGGTGGCCAGCCAGCCCAACCAGGTATCCAACCGGCGAGTATGACCGGCAACTGGCTGCTCGGTATCCCAGCGGAGTGCAGTGCGAATGCTCGGGAGGCGCTGGCCTTTGCCCTGTGGTTGACCGCGCCGCAGCAACAGAAGCGCCTGCTGCTTGAGCGCGGCCTGCCGCCTACCCGGATCAGCGTGTTTGCTGATCCGGAGGCCGTGGAGAAACTTCCGTTTTTGCCGGGGCTTGTGGAAGCAGCGATGAACGCGGCGCCGCGCCCGCGCACGCTCCACTACCCGGCCGTCGAGGACATCCTTGGACGGTGGGTAGCACAGGCGATCAGCGCGAGGGTCAGCGGCGAGGAGGCACTGAGCCAGGCGAACCGGGAGATTCGCGGCTTGATGGTCCGCGAAGGGGTCCTCCAGGAGTAGAGATCCCGCAGAGCGCTGTGGTCCGATAGGGTGGCGATCAAGCCTGCTCCTCCCGATCAGCGGTGGCCGGTGCAGGGGCGCGGCGGGGTCGAAGCGATCGGTGGAAGTCGGCCATGGCCGGACCAAGGTGTTCCCCGACCGCGTCCATGGTGACCAGCGTAGTGCCTGGCTTGCCAACGTCGGCCCGGGCCGAGACTTCGCCGGTGACACGCGGGAGTCGGCCTTCGGCCTTCCCCATGACGAACACCTGATTCGGGCGTCCCGTTCGGCCGGCCCGATAGCCGCGGTCCGTGAAGAAGGCAATGGCACGATCAAGCACCTCTGCCG
>JALYMD010000020.1 GCA_030773875.1 Chloroflexota bacterium
GCCTGACCGCCCGGTTGGGGGCGGTGGAACGGCGGCGGGGCCACGGGCCGTGGCGTCCGCCGGTCACCTGGATCGAGGCGGTCCGGCCGGGCGAGGACGGGCGGCGGGACGAGGCCCGGGGGGCGGGGACGGCGATGCGGGTGATTGTCCAACGTGAGGTGGCGGCCTCCGGAAGGTTCAACGTGCTCCCCCTCATCACGACGAGCGTGGTCGCGGATGGCGAGGGGATCGCCGAGGCGGCGGGACGGACGTGGTGGTTCGCACTCACTGACGATGACTCGGGCGGGACGAGGGCGACGGTGCCGGGACGAGAGGTCGCGTCGTGGGTCGGCTAGCGCGGCGGGTGGAGGGGCTGGCGGCCCGCCTCGATCCCGTCCCGGATCCCGCCTTTCTCGCCTACGCGCGGGACCTCGTGGCGTGGGGTGGCGGAACGACAGGAGAGGCGGCGGAGACGGCGGCCGTGATGCTCGCGAAGTGGCTCGCGGATGGGCGACGGGGATAAAGACGACAATGCGCGTGGGGCGGCTGGAGCAGGTGCTGAGGACGCCCTCGTGCCGCATCTGCCGTGATTGGGGTCCGGTCGCGTGTCTCACCGCACCCGAGGACCCGCTGCCCTGGTCGGCGGTCTGTCCGGTCTGCAGGCGGGACACGACGCGGGTGCGGCTGATCCTAGGTGTGGGCTGGGAGGCGCTCTAGGTGGTGGGGAGCAGGGTGCTGCGACGACGGATGGAGCGAATCGGGACGATGCTGCCTGACCCCAAGCCACCGATCCCGCTCCCGAACCTGGCCGTCCTCACCGAAGCGGAGATGGCCGAGGTGGAGGCGCTGGCGGCGAAATGCACGCGTGATCCGCAGGGAAGGAGGTTCGCCGACCGGTGGGACTTGGAGGCGCTGTCGGATGTCGAGTTGGAGCGGCTGGAGGGCTTGGTGTGCAAGGTGCACGCGCTGTGCGTCGCCTAACTCAGTCGCTGTACCTTTGGAGTATCCGCTCGCCGCGACGGCACTAACAGAACCCGTAGAGATCCAGCACCGCTCGGCTACCCGACGTAGTCCTCTGCGCTATCTAATGGGATAGACCTTGAGCACCTCGTCCCCGTAGTGGTTGATCACCTTGACAGCGATCTTCCCGCTCTTCGGCGGGTCAAACGGGCGGCTCGTCGTCGCGTAGAGTGACGCCCATGCCGCCTCATCGATCTCGGCCCGGAGCGCCTTCTGGAGGCGCTCGTAGGGCCGGTCAGCGCCCGTGAAGTAGGCATGCCGAACGATGAAGGCCTGCTCGTCGTGGGCCGTGTCGAGGAACCAGCAGGCAATGTCATCGACCGAGTTGCTGCGAACCTGGCCAGTGGTCGGGTCGTAGACATTGACCCCATTGATCGTGACTGTCAGCCGCCCGTCCGGTTCCGTCGCCACCTCCACGTCCGGCTCACCGAAGACCGTGAACAGGTTGCCGCTCCCGGTTGCCTTCAACGCGTCGCCCATCATCAGGTCGGCGTTCATCCGGGTGGGCAGGACCGTCAGGCGGCCGTAGCGCTTGCCCTCCTCCGAGACGTGGGGATCAAAGGCAAAGCCGCAGACGACCAGCAGGTCGAAGCCCACCCCTCGCACCGCCTCCTTGGCGGCGTCCTTGACCAGCCCCGGGTCCACGGTTCCGTGCTCCGGCCCGATGCAGACGGCGACCCGCCTCGTGACCGGATGCTCCTGGTTGTCGCCGCTGTACTCGGTGTACTCGCCGGTGGCCTGGACCCACTCCCCCGCATAGGGCTCCAGCCGGTCGAAGACGAGCCGCTCACCCTTGACCGTGTTCTGGACCCCGGCCTTCTTGAGGTTGTCGATGATGAGCTGGACGAAGTCGGTGGGGTCGGCCGCCGTGCCGTCTTGCTCGGGGCGGTGCCCATTGGTCGCCTGCTCGTCCACGGTCAGCATCCGGTGCGGGGAGAGGCTCTCGACGGTGAACGGACCCGCCACACGGTGGCGCTTGGGATCGACGTAGGGCTGGTCGTAGAGGATCTCACTGTCGGCGTGGCGGGCGATGGCGGCCTCGATCTCCTGGCGGGTCATTCCTTCTCGGATGTCGGGGTTGTTGGCGATCGACTTGAGGGTGACGTGGGGAACGCGCTTGTAGACGAACCCCTTCTTGATGTCGCCCTCGGTTCGGTAGTCCGGCGGTGTGAGGCCGGTCAGATGGGCTTCCTGCTTGATGCCTTCCGGTGAGTCGGCGAGGAGATAGTAGGGGAAGCGGGCAGCCATCAGGCGTGTGCGGGCTAGGGCGAGGGCCACGCGACTTGTGTCAATCGTGATCCAGCGGCGCCCCCACTGCTCAGCGGCGAAAGCGGTGGTCCCGGACCCGCAGGTCGGGTCAAGTACTAGATCCCCGGGATCGGTGGTCATCAGGAGACAACGCTCGACAACCTGGCTTGACGTCTGTACCACATACATCTTTGGATCGGAGGCATAACCGATGTTGATGTCAGACCAGAGATGTGTTAACGGATACACGGCGAAGTCATCCAAGTAGCGCTTGTAGTTGAGCGTGTTGCCGTGCGCGATAAGACGGCCCGCGAGCGCAAGTTGCTCCATCCCGCGTAGGGTAGTTTTCCAGTGTGCCCCGGCCGGCGGCGAGAACAACTTCCCCCGAAAGGCAAACGGAGCTGACAGGGTAGGACTATGGCCTGACGAGGTGGCGTTCTCCGTCTGGTAGACACGCCATCCAGGGGGAAGAGGCTGCTTGCCAATTCGCTCGTCTGCAGTGATCACACGTGACTCAACGCCGTCTGGGGGTTCGATGCGGTTGTAGCCCTGTAGCTCCCGGATGTCCTTTTGTTGATACAGCTGCCGGTACTTAAGCAAGTCCCGGTCTTTGGCGTACCACAACAGGAAGTCGGAGGTTGTGGCGATGACGTTGACTCTTGCCACGGGACTGTTTGCGCCGGTCGTCTTTCGAAAGACGATCTGAGCGCAGAAGTTCTCACTACCGAAGATCTCATCGAGTACACAGCGAACGAGATGGAGGTTCTCATCACCGATCTGAATGAAGATGCTGCCACTCTCTGTCAGAAGCTCACGGGCAGCGGCGAGCCGATCTCGCAGGTAAGCGAGGTACGAGTGAATGCCCAGCTCCCACGTGTCCCGGAACGCCTTCACCTGCTCCGGTTGCCGCGTAAGGTCCTCAACTTTGCCATCCTTGATGTCGCGCTTACGCGTCGACACTTGCCAGTTGGAGTTGAACTTGATCCCATAGGGCGGATCTAAGTAGATCGTCTGGACCTTCCCCTTCAGCCCCTCCTTCTCCGCCAGCGACGTCATCACCAGCAGCGAGTCACCGAGGATCAGCCGGTTGGTCCAGTTCTGCTCATGACGGT
>JALYMD010000021.1 GCA_030773875.1 Chloroflexota bacterium
GGTGATAGGCGCTCTTGTGCTAGCGCGGACGGTCTTTCTCGACGTCAGGTCTGATAATGCGGCCACTATTGACGTTCAGACAGAAGTGCCTGTTACTTCCATGGACCAAGGGCTCGGCCCGGCCAACAATTCACCGGCAATCGTGGTAGACCCAACTGAACCCCGTTTCGTGGTGCTCGCTAGCCGTGTCGACTCGCCCGACTTTGACTGCGCATTACAGCTTTCGGGAAACGGCGGAGAAAGTTGGACCCCTGTTAGACCCGTTCCCGAGCTGCCCCCTGGCGCCGACAAGTGCTACGCTCCCGAGGTTGCCTTTGACCGCGAGGGGACGCTTTATTACCTGTTCATTGGCTTGGTCGGTATTGGTAACGAGCCGATGGGGGCGTTTCTTACGACGTCCGATGACCGCGGCCGTACCTTCAGTACCCCCCGTCTGATCCTTGGCCCAGCGAACTTCGGCGTTCGGATGGCGATCAATCGGGATTCGGGACCCGCGGGGCGTGTCCATTTTGTTTGGCTGCATGCCACTTCTGACCCTCCCTTGGGAGGGTTCGGAGACACTGGGAACCCGATCTTGACTGCCTATTCTGACGACCGTGGTGCCACCCTCTCGGAGCCTATCCAGGTTAGCGAGCCGAGTCGCGAGCGGGTAGTTGCACCCGCTCTGGCGCTCGGGCCTGATGACACGGTCCACGTTGCCTACTACGATCTTGGCGACGATGCTCGTGATTACCAGGGTCTTGATGGACCCACCTGGGAGGGCACCTGGTCGTTGGTGGTCCGCACTTCTACTGACGGCGGCATGACGTTTGGCCCCGAGAGCGTGGTAGAAGACTCCATCACCCCACCGGGGCGCGTCATGCTGATCTTCACCATGCCGCCCCCGTCGTTGGTGGCTAGTCGCAGCCAGACTTGTTTGGCCTGGACTGACGCCCGACACGGTGATCCCGACGCCCTAGTGCGCTGCTCAATTGACGGTGAGGCGACGTGGCTCCCGCCCCGGCGACTGAATGACGACCTGTTGGGAAACGGGCGCAGCCAGTACCAGCCGCGACTCGATCTGTCCCCTGACGGGCGCCTGGATGCCGTCTTTTACGACCGTCGAGAGGACCCTGAGAACGAGCTTTACGACGTTTACTACACGTTCTCCAATGATGGTGGCCAGAACTTTGAGCCAAACGTTAAACTGACCCAGGAGCCATCGGACTCCAGTATCGGTCCCGCATATGCCGTCATCTCCGCTCAGGGGCAGATCGAGTTCGGGTCTCGTATGGGCTTGTTGTCGGGACCGGATGCAGCATTGGTCGCTTGGACGGATACGCGTAACTCTCGGTTCCTCACTCCTGGGCAGGATGTCTTTTTGACGAAGGTACGGATGGCGGCGGGTAGAGGCGTGGTTGGAAGTTACTTACTCGGCATTGGCTTCTTGGCGTTAGGAACGGTTAGCATCGCACTGAGGACTCCATATCGCCGTCGCGTTCTGGGTACAAAGCGCGACGGATCAACGGCCGTGAGGGGTGGTAGGGAGAGGGCATTTCGCCTAGCGTCCCGTGGCGTACATCGGAAGGCGAGCTTCTGGGGTAGGCGGCGAACATTATTCCTAGGCGGGGTGGCAGTTTTATTGGCAGTAGGGGAATGGCGGGCTTTCGCTGCTCCCGAACCAGCCCTCCCAGAGGCTCCGCCAGTGGTCGTCGTCACCATGAAGGAGTATGAGTTTCAATTTGATGGATCGATTCCTGCCGGGCACGTCGTCTTCAAATTCGTAAACGAGGGCCAGTCAGAGCACCGGCCGACACTTCTTGCCCTGCCAGATGACCTTCCTCCTATCGGTGAGCAGCTACGAGGCTCAGAGCGGGCGGTGCTGACGCCGTTTGCTGGCGTGCCTAACCGCCTTCCCGGAGAGACGGGAACCTTTGCCGTAGATCTGGCCGCCGAACAGCGGTACGCTTTCATTTGCTTTGCTCAAGGCCCGGATGGCGAGTCTCACGCGCTTAAGGGTATGTCGGCGGAATTCCGGACTCCTTCGGCGTCCCTGCTGGGAGACTAAGTGCGGTCCTGGACATACCTTCATCCTTGTACCTGTGATCCCATCATCTCGCAAGCATCGCTTTAGCGCGAGGTCGAAAGGATGTAGGCAGGTCGAAAGGGCTGCGTTCCGGTGCCTCTTGTACTCGTCTGAAGGGCAGCCCGTAAAGCTCCAGCATTCGTTTTCTTTCCTAGAGTAGTCCCTACTCCTGTCTTCACCAACATCCAGATGAAGGGAACGAGCATTGTGAAACGTTCTCGCCGGAGCCTCGGCATCTGTGCCGCCCTCACCTTGCTGGTGCTGGCCGGTACCATAGAAGGGGCCGTAGCAGCTCCCAAGGAGCCGCCCCCCAGGCAGCAAGGTGGCCAGGGCGACGTACAGCGAGTTGACTCAGCCCAACGGCCAAGGAAGAAGCCGGTCGAGCCGAAAGGCAACTCCGCCTCCCCAGCGGCGATGCGGGCGGGAAGGCTGAGCTGCGGCGATGTCATCACCAAGAGCACGACGCTCGTGGCTGACATCGGCCCCTGCCCCGCCGACGGCATCACCATTGGGGCCGACAACATCAGGCTCAACCTGAACGGCCACACGATCTCCGGCACCCCCGGAGTAGGGGATGGAAACGCCGCCGGTATCCGGCTCCCGTTCAGAACCGGGGTCACGATCACCGGCCATCCCGGCAACAGCGGGAAGACCGGCACCGTCACCGGCTTCGACGGTGGTGTGTTCGTCAATGGAGGCTCGGGGAACACCGTCGAGAACCTTGTCGTCCGTGACAACATCGGTCCGCTAGCCGAGTTTGAGCCGACTTTGGCGGATGGGATTGTCT
>JALYMD010000022.1 GCA_030773875.1 Chloroflexota bacterium
GTGACAGCAGGAGACCAGCAGATCGGGATCGTGGAAGAGGTTGTGGCGGATCCAAGCACCGGGACGCCGAGCCAGCTTCTGGTGTACCAAACAGCCGATGCAAGCTATCTCAGAATCCCTATCGAGCGGGTTGATACTGCGGCCTCGACGGCTACGGAGGTTCGCTTGATCGCGACGCCGGCCGACCTGTCCACCTATCAAGATACAGGGCACCGTGAAGGCATCAAGACCAAGCTGGGTGCAACACTGGCTGATGGCGAACTGTTCGTCCCCGTCCACGAGGAGGTCTTGGTTCCTACAACGCGAGAGATTTCCCTCGGCGAGGTGGTCATCCGTAAGCGCGTCGAGCAGGTGCCGAGCGAGACGACCGTCAATGTGGGCCACGACGAAGTGCTCGTGGAGCGGGTCGCGGTGAACCAACGGATCGATACCGCACCGGCGCCCCGTCAGGAGGGTGACACCCTGGTCGTCCCCGTGGTCGAGGAGGTGCTCGTTACCGAGAAGCGCCTCATGCTACGTGAGGAGGTTCGGATTACCCGTCGCCGGCGCACCGAGCAAGTGACCGTGAGCGACACCGTCCGGCGGGAAGTTCTAGATGTCGAGGAGAACATCCCGACTTCGGCGCAGGGCTCCCCTGAATCGACGACGGTTGACTCCAACAACCGGCCTCTGGCCTAACGGTCCCCAGCGCCACGCTACTCCCGGGAGCCCCGCCATGCCCGGTCGCCGTCCCTCGGAGCGTCGCCGCGGACGCTCCGCTCGTCACGCCGGCCGCGAGCCGGCCGCGATCGGCTGGATGACGCCGTCCGTCGGAGCGCGCAGTGATAGCGTGGTGGCGGTGTTCGAGCGGGACCGGTTAAGCAGCGGCCTCGCGGCCCTCCACCGGGACCGCTATGGGCCACATTCCCGTGTGCTGGACGGAGCACGAGGCGACCTGCCAGCCCAACTTCGTCGCGCTGGCGTCGACGCGCCCCTTGACCTGCGCGGCCTGACGACCGAGACGGTGCTGGTGCTGGTGAACGCACCGGGGCGCGCCTTGCAGGTGGCCACCCTCCTGAGCGACGCCGGGGCGCGGGAAGTCCACGTGCTCGGCGTTGCCGACCAGGGTCGCGACCACGAAGGCTTACACGACCACGACCTCGTGATGCCTGGGTCGGACCCGGCCCACCAGACCGAGTCCGACCCTTCGTGACAGGTTAGCCGTTAGGAACCAATCTCGCGGCTCAGTTACGCCGATCTGCCCTGGCTTCCACCACCCACCTCGATCTCCTGCGCTTGGCTTGACCCGCTACTGGTGCGGACCGGAATGGTGCGCGGCTTCGCCTGATCGGCCTTGGGGAGAGTCACGGTCAGCACGCCGTCCTTGAACTCAGCGTTGGCGGCATCCGCCTTCACCGCGGTCGGCAGCGAGACGGCGCGTTGGAATGCCCCGAAGCGACGCTCTCGTACCAACCAACGTCCCTCTTGGTCACTCTCCTCTGAGCGCTCCTCGCGCCGCTCGCCGCGAATCTGGAGGGTATCCCCGAGGACGGTGATATCGACATCAGCGGGGTCGACACCGGGAACAGATGCGGTCACGATGAACGCGTCTGCGGTCTCGCGGACATCCAGGGCGAGGCCCGACACCGTCTCGCCCTGGCCGGGGCGAGGGCGAACGAAGCTCTCTTCCAACAGGTTGTTCATCGCTTCACGCAAGCTCACGATGTCTCCAAACGGGTCCCAGCGGGAAATGCTCATTGAGGTTCCTCCTGATGATCTTGGCCGCAAGACAGGACGCGGTGGCAAAGATTTGTTCGCGTCCCGCGTGCCACGAGCGAGGCATTAAGAGGTGGAACTCGCCCCCAGGCCGTTGCTGATGCCGATCCGTTCTCATTGACACCCGTTCACCCCGGGCCTGATGCTGCTCCCCGACATGACGCAGCACCAACCGGATGCCGTCCCAATGAGCAGGCACCACCGGAGTTCCCTCAGCAGGTGGCGCCGCACTGCGCGGATCATCCACGCATATCTCGTCTTACACCATGCGGTACCGGTCCTCGTGGTGTTGGGAACCACGGCGGCGTTCGCCGTGCTGGCGGTCGATGGCCTACCACCGCGGGATAGCCTGGTGCGACTTCTCCTCGCGATGCTCGGGGGGCAACTCGCGATTGGCGCCGTCAACGAGGTCGTGGACGCTGAACTGGATGCGATCTCCAAGCCGCACAAACCCATCCCAGCCGGGTACGTCTCCGTGCGTGCCGCGCTCGGGCTGGCCACCATCTCGCTCCTCGCCATGCTCTGGTTTAGTGCCGGGTTCGGCTTTCCCTCACTGCTGCTCTGCGCGTTTGGCACGGGGGCCGGGCTGGTCTACGACCTCTGGCTGAAGCGCTCCTTTTTCTCGTGGCTGCCCTACCTCATCGCCCTGCCCCTGCTGCCGATTTGGGTGTGGACGGCTATCGCACCCGCCGGATTCGATGCCCGATTGCTTGCCTTGTACCCGCTTGGCGCCTTCGCGGTCGTCGGCGTCCACTTGGGCCAGGCCCTGCCGGATACAGTGGGAGACCGAGCCGCCGGCATCCACAGCCTCTCCAGCACGCTCGGTGAGCGTCGCGCGATCATTACCTGCTGGCTCGCGACGCTCGTCACGCCGCTGCTCGCTGTAGCCGTCGCTCCGCTCCTCGTCGACCAACCCCAGGTCGTCTGGCTTGCCGCGCTCGCGGTTGCCCTGCTCGTCGGGCTGGATGTCGTGCTCTATACCGCACGGCCGCGGCTAG
>JALYMD010000023.1 GCA_030773875.1 Chloroflexota bacterium
GCTAGTTGCTGCCCGGGCGCTCTTCAGTTCCGCGTCATGCTCGATCTGAGAAGGCGGCTGAGCCGGAATCAATGCCAATGAGATACCCGGCGTGGATTCGTACCAAAGACGCAGATGAGGCCAGCGAAGGCCCCGGGGCTTGTCATCCGGTCGGCGACAGAGATCACTCGCGCCGAAGGAGACCTCTCTCAATCAATCTTCCGGTCCAACTAGGCCCCGCCGCCTACAGGATGAGGCCGTCGGGGAAAACGCTTTCCAGGAGCCGTGTGGCGACGGCATCGTCATCAGGGCTTAGGTCCATAAAGTGTGGCTTTGCCGGCGGCAAATTGCGCTCGACCGGCGTCGGATCAAGCGGGTTTTGCTCGGCCGATGGGTGACCCAGGTTCTCCCCGGAGGAGAAAGGGGTCCAGGCGATGGGGGCGGGGAATTCGCCCTGCTGTGCGGCGACCGATCCGCGTCCGGTGTTTGGGTCGACATCACCCCGGGGCTCGGGGAGGGCGGCTCCGCACTGCCAGCAGACGTTAGCACTTACCGGCACCAACGTGAGTTGCCCACACGTCCCGCATCGGCGCCAGACGAGTCTTGTCGCCATCGCACTCTCTCCTCGCGCTCCCGAGCGTCTCTCCTCGTCGGTTCTCGGGCTGCCGTGTGCGATGAGCGGTCCCTGGTGGGTCCCCGTCACCGTGTTCAGTCCTGCCCTGGGACGCTTCGGGCTCAGCGGGCGATCTGGCTCGGCGGGATGAATAGGTCACCCGCGGGGCGGTCTGGCGTCCATTGACCGCACCATGTCTTACGCAGCCCGCGTGCCACACGCTGGCTGCGCGATATACTGCCCGCCTGTCATGAGGCTACGGATCACGTCCTGGCTGTGCGTGATGCCCGAGGAGGACCGACGCGATGACCTCGCCGATGCTGGAGTACGCATTCTTTGAGGGGCGAATCGTCCCATTCGCTGAGGCCAACATTAGCGTCGGTACCCACGTCGTACAGTACGGGACCGGAGCCTTTGCCGGAATTCGCGGCTACCTTGACGCCGATGGCGAGACGATCAATATCTTTCGCCTTCCCGATCATGCTGCCCGGCTCCTGAATTCCGCCAAGCTGCTGCGTGCGGAGTTGCCTTTCACCCGCGACTCCCTGGCTGAGACGATCGTGTCCCTTGTTGAGCGCAATGCTCCGACCGGCGATACCTATATCCGGCCGTTCGTCTACAAAAGCGCGGTCCAGCTCACCCCCCGGTTGCGAGGCGTTGGGGACGAGCTCGCGATCTACATGCTGTCGCTCGGGGACTACCTGGACACCTCGCGCGGGCTCAGGGCGATCGTCTCGACCTGGGTTCGCGTCCCGGACAACGCCATCCCCGGCCGCGGCAAGCTCTCCGGGTCCTACGTCAACGCGTCGTTCGCCAAGGACGAAGCAGAGGAGAAAGGCGCCGACGAGGCGATCCTGCTGAATACGGCGGGCAAGGTGGCCGAGGGCAGCGCCTGTAACCTCTTCCTGGTTCGCGACGGTGTCCTGGTGACCACACCGATCACGAGCGACATCCTGGAAGGCATCACTCGCCGCTCCTTCCTCCGTCTTGCGGCCGACGAGGGCATCCCGACGGAGACCCGGGAGATCGATCGCTCCGAGTTGTACATCGCGGATGAGGTCTTCTTCTGCGGCACCGGCGTCCAGGTCGCCTCGGTCGCAAGCATCGATGGCCGTCAGATCGGCGATGGCACGATGGGTCCGATCACCGCTCGCCTGCGGGACCTCTTCTTCGACACCGTGCGGGGTCGTTCCGACCGCTACGCGGGCTGGATCACCCCAATCCGGCGGAGCGTCCCGGCTGCCAGGAGCTGAGTCGCTGGCTTTGGCGGAAACGGCTGGCCGCTCAGCCTCGTGCAGCGTCGGCGGCAGTGCGAAGTTGGGCCTCGGTGACCTGCCCGATGTGGACGCTGTCGATGACGCCGTCTGGCCGGATGACGACCGTCGTCGGGTAGTTCGGGGAGATGTCGAACGCAGTCTCAATCGGGCCGCGAACAGGATCGCGGCCCCCCGTATCCCGGCCGATCGGATAAGTCAGCCCGAGATCTTCGACGAACGCCCGCGCGGCTACGTCCGTGTCGCCCGCCTTGAGGCCCACGCCTACCACCATGAGGGGTTCGCCGGTGCTCGCTGCCTCGGCACTCAGAGCCTGGAATGCCGGAGCCTCTGCCCGGCATGGTTCGCACCAGGCTGCCCAAAAGTTGACCACCACGGTCGATCCCCGCAGGTCAGCCAACGGCAGCGAACCGCCGTTGAGAAGCGACAGGGTGACATCCGGTGCGGGCCGACCCGGCAGTTTGCCCGTTGCACCCATTGGCACGGACTCCGCATCCCGACCGAAGATGCCGAGGAGGAGTAGGCTGAGAATCAGCAGGAGCGCCAGCGCCAGCGGGGTGTACCGGCCGTAGCGCCCGTAGCCGATTCGCCCGTGATCGTCCTCCTCTTCACCCGGACGCGAATCTG
>JALYMD010000024.1 GCA_030773875.1 Chloroflexota bacterium
GGTCCGCTTGGTCGTAGCCGACGAGCTCGCACAGCGCGTTGTTGACGTGCAAGAAGCCCCCCTCTGGCCCGACAAGGGCCATCCCGATGGGGGCGTCACCGAACGCGCCGCGGAACCGTGCCTCCGCCTCATCCCGTTCCCGATTGGCCGAGACCAACTGCCGCCGCCGCTCCTCCGCCGACCGGGCCTCGGCTGCGAGGGCGACCACCCGGGGCACGAGTGGGGGAAGGGCGACCGCCGTGGCCACCGAGGCCGCGGCCGTGGCGTACTTGATCGCTCCCGTCAGCTGCCAGGCCGGCGTCCAGATCGCGAGCACCGCGGCGAGGTGGGTGAGGCCGCAGGCGACGATGAACGCGCCGAAAGCCACGAAGGCCCAGAGAAATGGGATGGCACGGCCGGCCCGGCGGGCCAGGATGATCAGGTACGCCGAGATGGCCACGTAAGCCAGCCCTGTGAGGAGGTCGGCACCGACGTTGAGACTCACGAGCCAGGAGTCGCCCCCGAACGCCGGCTCGTGCCCAGCGTGAGAGACGGGACGCTGCGCCAGGCCAATTCCGAGCGGCAGCGCGGCAACGAGGAATAGGGCGAGTACCGCGCCGTAGGCCAAGGGAGGGGTTCGCCCCGCCCAGCGCGGTGCACCCGGCGAGAGGGCGTGAGGGAGCACGTACGGGTTTTCCGCCACCAGGCAGCCTCCTGACACGAGGAGCCGCGAGGCGAGGCCATTGAGCCAACACCGCGCCGGGGCAACCGCAACCGGCTGCCCACGGGCTCAGGGGGTCGAGTTCATAGACCAATAGTAGGGGGTCAGCGAGGGCGAGATAAGGGTGAAATCCCTCAATAGGAGACCACGGTCTTGGTGATAGCGATGGATTCAGCTAGGGAACTAAGATTGGCATCTGAGACGGCTACGGGCAGCCGACGGTGGACGATCCCTTGAGAGGTTTGCCCGAGAGCATGCATCACGTGTTCTTGCGCATTGGTGCCAAAGGGCTGTAGCGACGGGACAAGGGCACCCTTAGCACCGCGTGGCACACTTCATCGAGTGGGATGCAGACGGGTTAACCGTGGCCAGAGCGATGATGCGCACCACGGAATTGATGAGTGAGGCTCCAATGTCGGTCTACGGTGCTCAGCATTTGAATGCGCCGCGCTTCGATGACGAGGCGCGTGGTTACGATGCATTGCTCCTGCTCTCCTTCGGCGGTCCGGAAGGGCAGGATGAGGTGATCCCGTTTCTCGAGAACGTGACCCGCGGCCGGAACATCCCCCGGGAGCGGCTGGAAGAGGTAGCTGAGCACTACCGCCACTTTGGCGGCGTCAGCCCTATCAACGATCAGAACCGGGCTCTGATCGAGGCCCTGGATGTCGATCTCCGAGGGCACGGCATCACCCTGCCGATCTACTTCGGCAACCGCAACTGGCACCCCTTGGTCACCGACACGGTACGTCAGATGCGCGACGACGGCGTGCGGCAGGCACTGGTTTTCGTGACGTCGGCGTTCAGCTCCTACTCTGGGTGCCGCCAGTATCGCGAGGACGTCGTCCGGGCGCTGGAAGCAAACGGCGAGGATGCGATCGCGTTCGACAAGATCCGCGTCTTCTACAACCACCCCGGCTTCGTGGGCCCGATGGCCGTTCGCGTGCGCGAGGCGCTGGCAAGCTTCCCCCGGGAGCGACGGGCCGGGGTCGAGGTCGTCTTCACCGCCCACAGCATCCCGCTGGCCATGGCGCGGGGCTGCGCCTACGAGGCGCAACTGCGGGAGGCGTGCCGCCTGGTGACAGAAGCCGCAGGCACGCCTCGCTTCCGGCTCGCCTACCAGAGCCGGAGCGGCTCACCCCGCGTGCCGTGGCTCGAACCGGACATCCTGGACGAGCTGGAGGCGCTGCACGCCGCGGGACGGGACGACGTGATCGTGGCGCCGATCGGCTTCATCTCCGACCACATGGAGGTGCTGTTCGACCTCGACGAGGAGGCGACGCACCGCGCCCGGGAACTGGGGATGACGTTGGCCCGCGCGGGTACGGTCGGCACCGCCCCGGAGTTCGTGGCGATGATCCGGGAGCTGATTGTCGAGCGCATGAGCGCGGATCCGGAGCGGCGCGCGCTTGGGACGCGGGGCCCAAACCACGACATCTGCCCGGTGAACTGCTGCCTGCGCGGCGAGGGGCGTCTGTCTCCGGCGGTTGCCGCGTCCGCTACAGGGTGAGCGATTGACCCCGCTCCTGCCTCCAATGATCCAGGCGACGCATGCGTCGCCCCTACGACCGGGTCGTTGTGTGTGGCCGCCATTCGCAGGTGCCACTGCCTCGGCAGCGATCGCCGGCCGTCACTTCGCTAGCTCCTCCCGGAGGAAGCGGCCGATGCGCTGCTCGCGGATGGCCACGGCGAGCTTGCGCAGGGTGTCGACGATGACGGGCAGCTCCAGATAATCGATCAGGATCGCGGCCCAGGCCAGCCAGCTCGGGATGTCGCTCGACCCGCCCTCCCCGGTGAACTCACCCAGGACAAACTCGTCGGTGATCCAGAAGATGTGGAGCCACTGGGAGTTGAGGAAACTTAGATAGAGCGCGCTGCGAGGGTTGAACCCCTTGCGGAGATCGTTGATGTAGACAAGGGAGACGCCGAGCAGGGCCGGGATCTCGGTGTAGTCGACGATCAGAATCGCGAAACGGAGAACCCCGCCCGGGCTGAACCAACTCTCCCCCGTGAGGCGATGGGCGACGACATCCGTCGAGAGCCAATAGAGGTGGACGAGCTGGAGCAGGAAGAGGCCGGCGGCAACGCTGACGTTGAGAAGGTAGTGACGCTCGTACCACTCGAAGAACGCGCGAATCGGCCGTCGCATCGCGCCGGTAGCCTCCCTCGGCAAGCGCTGGCCGGGGCCGGACAGGTTCCGGCCGGCCGGCGCGTCGGGGAAGTCTAACCGGCGATGAGGTAGGCCCCGAGCAGGACGAAGAGGATCACCACTCCGAGGAGGTCAGCGGCAGCCGCTGATGGCACCCGGTGCCCGTCGACGGTGACGGAACGCCAGGAAGCTCCGCCGGCCTCGAAGGTCGTCGAGCGGTCTCGCGGGGTCATCTCATCTCTCCTTCCATCTGCCATCCCAGGACGGGCCGGCCAAGCCCAATCCCTACTGCCCGGGTCGGGATTGTCGACTCCCGTGTCTCATGTGTCAAGGGAGATAGGCGACGGCTACTCTTCCTCTTCGATGCCACCGCGGCTGATGCACGTTATCCATCCTTACTGGGCGAGGTCCAAATCACGAGACGCACCTTTCGCCATTGCGTGTGACTCCATACCGCCGCGTTCGGTGGACGGCGGCGAGCTTGATGTACCGTCCGTGTTCTGGTTCCTTGCCGGGAGGGGTGCCGGCATGAAGACTACGCCCACCTGAAACTGCGGGGGCGTGGAGGTTGACGCCGTCAAGGACTGGATCCACAACGGAGCGCTCATCGAGCCGCCGGTCTTCCTGACCTCATCCCACTGTTACGTAAGTGACCGGGTCTAAGTGACGTTCGATTCCGAGTTCTTCGCGCAGTTCAAATCCACGCTGGCACGTTTTACGTCAATCCCGCCTACAACAGAGTCAGGGCGACACCGGCGACATGGCCGTGGTGGTGTTCGCCAGAGTGGTCAAAGGGATCGCTCTGGCGGAACTCCCCTCTGCAGAGCTTTTCGAAGAACTCAACGCCCAGAGCGGTCTCAAGGATCAGATCTTCACACCGGATCGTTATGGAGTCCTCGAGGTGGAGCGGGGCGCGGGGGCCGAATTTCCCGTACCACGGCATCCGCCGCTTCGCCTATTCGTCCTTTGACGCCCTCAACCCGACCTGGCTCCGGTTGTCCCAAATCAACACTCGGGGCAATGGTGGCACCTGTTACGGGGTTCCGGCGGCTCAACCTTCCTCGGTGGCTGCGACTCGAATTTAGTGTCTGCCATCACCATCTGAGCTCGTTTGTCGCTCTCCCGTGGGTAAGTCTCCTGCCACCCGACCGCGAGCTGAGAAGGAAGAAGGGGTGGGCATCGAGCCCACCCCTTCTTCATCGACGATTGATGCTCGGGTTCTGAACGAGAAATCTCCGCTATCGGGTGGGCTGTTGTCCCTCGGCGTCGTCGGGGAATGCGGGACCCCCGGCAGCCATCTCCGG
>JALYMD010000025.1 GCA_030773875.1 Chloroflexota bacterium
CCGCGCGCCCGGCCGGGCGCCGGAGATGGCGTCAGCGGTCGCTACGATGAAGGCCTCGACGGTCTGGGCTCCTCCTCACCGTGGTGGGCGGCGATGGCATGGACGATCTTGGGGGAGCGGCCGAGGCGCTTAGCGATGTCAGCTCCGATCAGGGCATGGGGTCCCTCGACCTCGTGATCGACGGCCTTCCCGATGTCGTGAAGGAGTCCGGCGGTCTTGCTGACATTGATATCCGCGCCAAGTTCCCCCGCCATCGCTGCAGCGATCATGGACGTCTCAAGCGAGTGGTGCAGCACGTTCTGGCCATAGCTGGTGCGGAACTTGAGCCGCCCGAGCAGCTTGATGAGATCGGGGTGGAGGCCGGGAACGTTTGCCTCGTAGGCGATCTTCTCGCCTTCCTCCCGCATCACCTGCTCCAGCTCGAGCCGGCACTTGTTGACGACTTCCTCGATCCGCGCTGGGTGGATGCGCCCATCCTGAAGGAGTTTCGCCAGGGCTCTACGCGCAACCTCGCGGCGCACGGGATCGAAGCCGGAGACCATAATGGCTTCCGGGGTGTCGTCGACGATCAGGTCAACGCCGGTCGCTTGCTCCAGCGCCCGGATATTGCGTCCTTCGCGGCCGATGATGCGGCCCTTCATATCGTCGCTTGGCAGTGGCACCACCGAGACGCTCGTCTCCGCTACGTAATCGGTGGCGATGCGTTGGATGGTCGTTGCTAGAATCTTCCGGGAGCGGCGGTCCGCTTCCTCCTGGATCTCCTGATCAATCTCGTGGAGGCGACGCGCCGCCATGGTCCGCGCTTCAGCCTCGACCTCTGCGACGAGCTGCTGCTTCGCTTCGTCAGCCGTCAAGCCGGCGATGCGTTCTAATTCCTCCAGGTGCCGGCCGCGCAGATCCTCGATCTCTTGGCGCTGTCGGGCGAGCACCTGGTCCAACTCGTGGACGCGGCGGATGCGTTCTTGTTCCCAGGCTTCCTTGGCCTGGGTGACCCCAAGTTCCTGCTTCCGGACCGACAGCTCACGCTCGTCTAGACCGGCCGTCTTGCGGTCGATTGATTCTTCCTTTTGCTCGATGCGGCGCTCAATGCGTTCGATCTCTTTGCGTCGCTGCGTCAGTTCTCGGTCCAGTTCGCCCCGCAGGCGAATGGCCTCATCTTTCGCTTCCAGTGCCGCGTCGCGCCGCTTGGTCTCCGCCTCCTCCAGGAGCCGGTCAGCCTCGGAGCGTGCTTGCCGCACGCGAGAGGTCGCCTGCTTCTCAAGGTAGAGGTAGGTGAGGACGGCGGCGATCGTGGCGGCGAGAAGCGCGACGAGGATGAGAGCGATGGCGTTCATCTAGTCGCTCCTAGCTTCCCGTATGCCCCAAACGGGGCGTTGGATTGTTAAGGTGTCCGGCGCTGGACATGCCGTAAGGGGCCAGCAACAGCGTCGCGGCCCAGCCCGGCGAGACCCAGCGCGTTTGCCCTTTCGGGCAGGGATGATACGGGTCCGTTGGAGAGAGCGTCAAGCGCTGCCGGATCGTTCGTACATCGAAAGTGGCGTGACGACGCCAGAATCGAACCTAGGCAAGCCTCCGCCGGTGCAAGGCGAGAGGGCCGAGTTTCCCAGTGGATGCTGTGGTTAGCGCTTTCGCGAAGGCGGTCGCTGAGCACGTGGTCGAATCACGGATTGCTAACGACCCTCGCCTTGAACCTTGCGGTGAACCTTTTTAACACCGGGCCGCTGCCATGGGACCTGGAAGGCGACACCGACGACCGAGGTGGACCGAGCAGCGGACCCCCGCGCCTCTCACCACCCGAAGCGAGGGGATGCGTCGCCACGTACGGGCAGCGGAAGGGAGCAAGCCGGGTTCGTGCCTTGGCCCCGGCCAGGTCTTCCCGTCGCCGCGATGGTGGGCTAGGACGGACGCAGTCCAGGCGCAGGACCAGCGAGCTCCCTCACTCCCGCTACCATCAAGGCGGCATGATGACGAGCTCGCCAGAGCGCGTCTTAGCGGTGGGTGTTAGACATCTTCAGGACGTTGGGTCGAGGGGGGCGCCGATTGTCGCTCCTGGCGGCGCTTTTCGAGATAGGCGGAAAGACGGTTCAACCCTTTAGCCGAGAGATCGACGGCCTTGACAGCCATCTCCTCAGCAGCGAGCGCCACCGGTTTGAGCTGTTCCGCCACTTCCCGCGCGCGATCAGCGAGAGGATCCTTGCCGCTCGCGGAGCCCTCACGAGCGCCGCGGCTAGATGAGACGCTGCTGGACCCAGAACCCCGTGAGCGGCCAAAGTCGCCTGCCTGGGCGCTCCCGGCATGACCGGGACCGTCTCCTCCGGTCGATGACCTGGCATCGGGGCCGGCTCCGACGTCTGTCATCCCTTGACTCGCTTCCTCCGCTCGCTGTTGATGCGCTGCTGGCGCGCCGAGCCCGCCCGTTCCGGTCGCCGGATTCGCGGCTGCCCGCGTCTCTTCATCGGTGGAGGATGGTCGGTTGGACTGGATGGGGTCCATGGATACCTCCTCTGGTCCTTGAATGCTTGACCCGAAGATCGGGGATGGTGGGTGTTGAACGAGGTGCTTCCACACGAACTCGCGAGAGCGGAAGCGGCCCCGGACTGGCAGTGTATCGCGACATAATAATCTCGGCAACGGCGCCTGAGAACCTCCTCCGTTATCCGGCCGACTCCGAGCCAGTCGCCTCACTGACCTCGGCCACCTCGTTCGTCGTCGTGTTGATTGTGGCTGGTTCCTCGTCGTCGGCGTGCCAGATAGCGTCGTACGCGGCCTCGTCCGTGACGCCCGCGAACTCGTCGATGCCGAAGAGGCGAGCGGCATTGCCGTAGAAGATCCGGTCGCGCTCGGCGTGGGTTAGGCGAAGGAGGTCGAAGACCGCCTTCCAGTCGGCGATCTCGTCGCCGAGTTTGGCCAACTCGCAATCGGACGCGAAGAGCAGCTTGTAGGAGGAGATCTCAGGCCCGATCAGATGGCGCTCGAAGGCATGGCGACGTACGAGTTCGCCACCGGAGATGTCCCAGAAGACGTTGCGGCGCCAGCGGGCGATGTGACAGGCGTAATCGTACTGACCGACGCCGAGGTGAGCGCCGATGATGCGCAGCCGGGGGAACGTGAACGCGAGAGTGTCCAGGCGAATCGGATCCATGTGGGCACTTGAGAATCCCTGGCCGGCGGCCCGCTTTTCCCAGCGGCGCGTCTGCCGAACCACCTCAGGGTCGAAGGGATCAGTGTCGCGGAAGTCGACCCCGCCCCCGACCACGCCCGTGTGAAAGAGACACACCATCCCCAGCCGCTCCGCCTCGGCGTAGAGCGGCCAGTAGGCGCGATCATCGTAGTTGGCGAGGGCGTGGATCACCTTCAGGCCGTGGAAGCCGCGGGCGTGGGCGGCACGGATCGTCTCCGGCGTGTCCGACTCCAGTTCGACGCCGTACATCCCGACGACGAGATCCGGGTACCACCGGATAGCTTGGGCGACGCGCTCGTTGTAATCCGCCCAGCGCGACCCGAGTAGCGCGATCTTGACGATCCCGAGCACCGCGCACCGCTCTGCCAACTCGTCCATCGCCTCGCGGGGATCCCGCTCCTCACTCCATGGAAAGTGGACGTGCGTGTCGAAGATCCGGAGGGGCGTGGAGCGGTCGCGTTCGCGGCTCGAGGGTGACAAGCAAAACCTCCCTGAGTATTCATCGTTAGGTGGACGGCGAGGGCATCGTGATGGCGGCGTAACCTAGCATGACTGAAGCAGCAGATCGATGGGATCGGGCACTCATTGTGGCGTCAACCCGGTGGGTGACATGTCTCCAGCGACTTGGCCCCCGGGCGCGCATACATGCTGCCGCCAGGTGGACCTAAGACGGCCGAGCACTGTCCGAGGAGTTCTCTTTCGCCGGCTGAGTCACCGAAGCGTCGAGCGCGGCTCGGAGCAGCGGGCCGAACGCGACGGGGTCGCAGGCGAGAAGTGTGATCTGGTGACCGCCGAGAAAGGCGCAGAAATCCTTTAGCGTGCCGGCGAGGGCGACGGCGAGGCGGTTGTCGGGGCGCACGCCAGGCTCGAGGTGGAGGGCTTTGACGGTCAAGACGCGCGCACGGCGGTCGTAGGAGGGATCGAGCCGGCCAACGAGGCGGCCGCGGTGGAGGATCGGCAGGGTGTAGTAGCCGTAGCGGCGCTTCGGCGCTGGCGTGTAGCTTTCCAGGCGGTAGTCGAAGCCGAAGAGTGCTGCGGTCCGGCCGCGGTGCCAGACCAGGTTGTCGAACGGCGACAAGAGGGTCGTCAGGGTCGGACGGCGCCCGGCGCGGATCTCGCTGAGATGCGCTGCTTGGGCAGGCGCGAGCCAGGCAGGCTCTTCCAGCCCTTCTACGGTTACCCGGTAGGCCAGCCCCTCCGCTGCCATGGCGGTCAACTCGGCCGTCGCTTCCCCGATTGGAACGTGAGGCCGTGAGCCGCCTCGGAAATAGTCGGCGGTCCAGCGGGCGGTGGCGACGCCGAGCGCCCGCAGCGCGCGCTCGACGAACCAGCGCCGCTGCTCCGCCTCCGTTGGGAGCGGCGCCTCTCGTGCCTCCGGCAGCACCCTCTCCGTGAGGTCGTAGGTGCGTTGGAAGCCCTCCCGCTTGAGTACGACCAACTCACCGGCAGACCAGAGGGCGTCGAGGGCTCGGCGCTCCGGTTTTCCTCCCCACCAGGTCCAGGGATCCGGGCGCGGGCCGTCGGGCCGTTCGAAGTCGCGGGAGGCCAACGGGCCGCCGTCACGGATGCGCGTCCGCACCCGTTCCAGCACGTCCGCATGTTCCTGCGCCCAGGTGTCTCGCTCCGCGTAGAAGGCCATCCGGCGGCGGAGGAAGGGGAAGAACTCAACCGGAACGAGCGCTGCGGCGTGGACCCAGTATTCGATGAGCGCGCCATCAGGGTGATGCAGCTGGGCGAGCAGCGCCGGATCGTAGCGCCCGAGCCGGCTCCAGAGCACCGTCTCATGCGACCGCGAGACCACGCTGATGGTGTCTAGTTGAACGCATCCTAGCGCTCGGATGGTCTCTAGGAGATGGGCTTTGCTCGCGCCGTTCCGAAATGCTGGGCGGCGACTAAGCCCTTGCGCGTGAACGGCCAGAAGGCGGGCTTCGTCCCGGCTCAGCGTCAGGTGTGAGATGGGTGAAGAGGTGTCCGGGGGCCGACTGTTGAGGACGGCCGCCTTGTGAGTGGTTGGCTCGGACGTCATGGGCTCCAGAGGTGATGCCGGCGGATCGATCGGAGGGCACGAGTCAGGATGGCGGAGCCGAGATTTTACCAGGCGAGCCCGGGTGGTGGCGGAAGTGGGTTCATCCGTACTGGCAGCGCGGGAGGGCACGTATACTCCAGCGGCCACGACGGCGGATGAAGATGGTGGGAGCGAGGTCCCTGGATAATTGGCAGCAGGTGGAGGTGGGGGCAGGCGTGCATTCCACATGTTGGGCTCCGGAGGCTAATCCCCGATCCGCCGTGAGCGGTCGATCGCTCACCTCCCGCTTCGTCTATGGTGTCTCTCCGTTCGGTGAAAGGGGTTGAGCCCGCGTGCGCGTCGCGCTCGTTCACGATTACCTGACGCAGCACGGCGGCGCCGAGCGGGTGCTCGAGGCCCTGCATGACCTTTATCCCGATGCCCCAGTCTTCACCTCCATTGCCGACTTCTCAGTGTTGCCGTCCTCATGGCGGTCGTGGGACGTGCGACAGAGCCTGCTCGGACACATTCCCGGGGTCGGGAGTTGGCATCGAATCTTGCTGCCGGCGTATCCGGCCCTGTTCCGCTCGTTCCGCCGCGATCTCGCCCAGTTCGATCTGATTCTCGCTGACTCCAGCGCCTGGGCCCACCGGGCTCCGGCGTCGCCGGGAGCGGTGCTGGTCTGTTACTGCCATTCGCCGGCCCGGTTCCTCTACCAGGATCCGACCTACCTGGGTCCCGCCCGGCTTCCGGCGCCTGTTCGCGCCCTCAGCCGGCCGCTGTTCGCGGCGCTGCGCCGGGGTGACCGCCGGGCAGCCGCTCGCGTCGATCGCTATGTGGCGAACTCCTGGGCTGTTGCGGAGCGGATCGCCCGGGCGTACGGTCGGGAGGCGCCGGTCGTTTACCCGCCGGTGGACATCGAGCGGTTTGCCGCCGCGACGGTGCCGGAACCAGAGTCCTGGTTCCTTGTGGTCTCGCGCTTGGTGCCACATAAGCGCGTGGACTTAGCGGTCGAAGCGTGTACGCGGGCGGGACTCCCACTGAAGGTGATCGGGGACGGACGTTCCCTTGCCTCGCTAAAGGCCCGGGCGGGACCGACCATCGCCTTCCTCGGCCGGCTCGACAACGACGAGGTGGCGCGACATGTTGCCCTTAGCCAAGCGCTCATCCTGCCGGGCCAGGAGGATCTTGGAATGACGGCAGTGGAGGCGCAGGCGGCTGGACGACCGGTCGTCGCCTACGGGCGTGGGGGAGCCTTGGAGACGGTGGTGCCTGGGCAGACGGGGGTACTCTTTCAGCAGCCCACGGTCGAATCGCTCTTGGAGGCCCTCATAGCCGTATCTCGGAGACCGTGGGACCCGACAGTCCTCCGCGGCAACGCCGCCCGGTTTAGTACTCGCCGCTTCGCAGAGGAGATGCGAGCCCAGATCGACGCCGCGCTGACGGCACGTCAAGCTGGTGCGATTGCGTGAGATCGAACGCGACGGGGAATCGGTCAGGAACGCCTGCGTCAGGTCGTCCAGGCCTCGCATGTTGACGCTTCGGGACGGCAGTCGCTCCGCCTCCCAAGCGTTGTCAGCGGTTGCTCGCGATCCCAACCCGGTGCTTTTTTCGGGAGATCCCCTCAAGGCGGAGCCGCCAGACAACGATCGTCGCTTCCAGCACGATCCGCCGGGAGAGTTTTGAGGCACCCGCGACCCGGTCAGTGAAGGCGATCGGCAACTCGGCGACCCGGCCCCCCGCTTGCAGGACGCGGTAGGTCGTCTCGATCTGGAAGCCGTAGCCATCCGATCGGATGGCGTCAAGGTCGAGAGAGGCGAGTGTTTCCCGAGGGAAGACCTTATAACCGCCGGTGAGATCGGCGATAGGTACCCGGAGGACGGTGCGGGCGTAGAGCCCGCCCAGCCGGCTGATGAGCCGGCGGTGGAGGGGCCAGCCATAGGTGCTTCCCCCCCGGACATAGCGTGACCCGAGCGCGAGATCGTGGGTGCCGGCGGCGGCAACGAGGCGTGGCAGATCTTCTGGGTCGTGGGAGTGGTCGGCGTCCATTTCGGCGATGAAGGCCGTTTCATCCGCCAGGGCTGCGCGGAAGCCGGCGACGTAGGCCGGTCCAATACCTTGCTTCTCGGGTCGATGAAGCACGCGAACACGCCCGGGAAAGGCTGCTGCGAGTTGGTCCGCGACCTCACCCGTGCCATCCGGCGAATTGTCGTCCACCACCACCACACGATACCCAAGTCCGAGGCGCAGCACCTTCGGGACCAGCGAGGCGAGATTTTCCCGCTCGTTGTAGGTGGGGATGACGACTGTGACAAGCGGATCGTTGGAGCGAGGAGGGACTGGCGTCAACTGCGGCCGCCCTGCCCGCACCAGTGATGGACCTTCCGCGCGATGGGAGGTGTCAGGCGCTCGCCTTGACTCCCAATGCCCAATTTCCTCGTGGGCCCGCGTTGCTGAGGCGCCACGTCCTGAGCCGCGAGCCAGGTCAAGCCTCGCCTCGGCGTATCCCTGAGGCTCGCACGGCTAGGTGTCGTCGGGTTCTGACGGTGCGCGGCCATCCGAGTTGATCTCGGGGCGCTCCTCACTGTGCCGACGCGAGAGGTGGAAGGCGACCTGGGCCAGGAGGGCGTCGATATCGAACGGCTTGGAGAGGACGGCGTCCGCCTCGTCCAGGTCGCCCGTGTGGGAGCGGATATTGCGCCCGGCCGACATCGCGACGATCGGGATGTCGGCGGTCTCCGGTTCTTCTTTCAGGCGACGGGTCGCGGTAGGCCCGTCGACGCCAGGCAGCATGACGTCCATGAGGATCAGGTCGGGCTTCCAGTCACGCGCCAGCATCAAGC
>JALYMD010000026.1 GCA_030773875.1 Chloroflexota bacterium
GGTTTCGGCCATCCTGACCAGCGACGCGCCTTTCTCAGACCAGCAAGGGTGCGGGCGGCGGTGAGCACCCTGCGGCCCGCTGTCCCCACCTTCCACGTCGGGCATTCCTGGGTAGCAGCGAACGCCATGGAGTTACCCGTCGCCGGGACGTGGGCGAGAGCGTGACGCCGCGCGGGGTTGCCGGCTTCGACTCCGCCTCCGCGATGGTCCAGGCCCTTGGCCGGTTCTTGCGCGGCCAGGACTTTCCCCGAGTGGGCGCCTCCGCGCTGGCAACGCCCTTGGCGCCCGTCATCAACGCGCTTCCCCGGCGAGTGCGGGAAGCTGGGTTTACCTGGAGTGGGTGGCGGGAGGCCCTGCCACCAGACGAGACGGGCAGAGTCCGATCCGAGGAGATCGCCCGCTGGATCACCTCCGCCTACCCGCGCCGGCCCTACCCGGCCGTGATGATCGGCTCAGCGAGCGGGGCGGTCATCAATCTCTGCGCCGCACTGGGGATTCCGTGGCTACCGCAGACGACCCTGCTCCTGGTCCGCTGCTCGGACGTGGACATCGACAAGCCACGCGCCATCCTCGAAGCCGGCAAGACCCCGGCGACTGCCCTCCTCACCGCGAACCCGGACCTCGCGCTCCACCACATGCACGACGCCAACCAGGACCGGCTGATGGTTCACCGCGTCGAGCACTTCCGGCTTAAACGGCGGCGCTTGGGTGAGGCACTTGAGGCGTTCCTCGCGGAGACCTTGATCCCCGGCGGAACCATCTTCCTCGCTGAGTGCAGGCGCAGCTGGCCAACGACGCGGGTCGCCGACCGGTACGTGTTCCAGCTTGGTGGCGTCGGCGGGGCCACACCGGAGGAGTATCTTGGCGGCAGCCCTCGGGTCACCGCGTTACTGGGCCGGTACGGGTCCCGACACCAGAGCTGGGACGCACCAGAGCCTGACGGCGAGCGCCCAGAAGCGGAATGGGGCTTCGACCCTGCACTGCGGGAGGATGTCACCCGCTTTGCCCAGGCGCGGGGCTATCGCGTGCGGCGGATCCTGTTCGATGAACCAGATAACCTCAGCCCGCTCGTCGCTGACCTCTACCGCCGCTGGTATCAAGAGCGCGGCATCGATGCGAGCCGTCTGCTGGTGCAGACGTTTGTGCAGCTCGAGCCCTGGTGGACGCTCCGCACCGGGTCCGTGCCCTTCTGGCTGGTCTTTAGTGTTGAGCCCGCAGCCAGGCGTCTGGAACGCTACCTCGATCACGCGTCTCCCTTCGACGACATCCGCCTGACGCTCTTCTCGCACGGCACGGACTCCATCGGCCTGGCGCCTGTGGAGCGCTGGCGCGTGATCCTGAACCGAGCCTCCACCAGCGGGTCCTTTCTCGGCACCGATACTAGGGCCTACCCATGGGACTTCGCTGCCTACCTGCGCTACAGTCGGGCAGTCCAGCAGCTGCCTAACCGTGTCCCGATGCCGTCCCCGCTCTCCCTGGAACAACTGGATGCCTTCCTCGCGGAAGTCCAGGAGTGCGCCAGGGTACGGTGGATCGACGGCGACGGGATTGGCACGATGAGTGCGGGGAGCTTGGGATAAAGGCACATTCCGTGGTGACCCAAGGAACATGGCAAGGAAGCAGATGGAGGCACGCCGGGTCCAAGTCGGACAGGCAACCGTGGCCTACCGGGTGGTCGGAACAGGTGACCCGGTCGTCCTCGTTCATGGGCTCGCCGGTTCGACCCGCTGGTGGGGAGGCAACATCGGCGCCCTGGCGACCCACCACCGGGTCTACCTCGTGGACTTGGTCGGCTTCGGCGAGAGCCGCGGCCGGAGAGGCTTTGCTCTCGCAGAGGCAACGACGATCCTCGATCGGTGGCTGGACCACCTCGGCCGGGACCGGGTGGCGCTGGTCGGCCATTCGATGGGCGGCCTCATCGCCGCGGAGCTTGCCGCGGATGTCCCGGACCGGGTGTCGAGGCTCGTGCTGGTCAACGCGGCCGCCCTTCCACTCGATAGGCGCCAGATCCGGCAACCGCTGAACCTCGCCTGGACTCTGCGCCAGACGCCGCCGCGCTACCTGCCGATCCTGGTGAACGAC
>JALYMD010000027.1 GCA_030773875.1 Chloroflexota bacterium
TCACCGACGCCGAGCCCTTCCTGGCGACCGCCCAGGCGTTGGAGAACACCGGCGTCAGCGCCTACACCGGGGCGGCCCAGTACCTGATCGACAGTGACGAACTGCTGACGGCGGCGCTGACGATCCATGGCGTCGAGGCCCGCCACGCGGCCTACCTGAACCTGCTGAACGGCGAGAATCCGTTCCCGATGTCCTTCGACGAGCCGCTCAACCCGGCCGAGGTGGTGGAGATCGCCGGCGGCTTCATCGTTGATGCGGAGGTCGTGACTCCGGAAGCCTTCGAGCCCGAGGAGGACGAGGAGGGCACTCCCGAGTCCTAGCCGCCGAGCTGACAGCGGTCCATCTTGGCTAAGACGCAGGCGAGAACCTCCGGGGAAATCATTTCCCGGGGGTTCTCGTTTCCGGTTGCTGTTCGTTGGCGGGGGTGCGGACGCGGCAGCCCGACGCCCCCTTGGACCTGCCCTCCACCGGCGGCTGGAGGATGCGTCCGTCACCGACCGGCCCCAGTACCTTTCATCGATGACCATCGGCCGCTCACCCGTACCGGCTGCCCAGCCACCCATACTGCACCCTAGTCAATCAGGTTGTGCAGCTGGGGATCCGGGGCAAACCAGAGGGTATCGGACGTGCTGGTATGAGCGCTGCATCCATTGCTCACAACGAGCGGCCAAGCCGGTTAGGAAAAATGAGGTCAGAGAGGGTTCGGTGACAGATCGCCCGTCATTCGTGCCAGATCCACCGATTGGCCGCCATGGGGTGATCGGCGATCGTCGCACGGCGGCGCTTGTCGCCGCCGACGGGACGATCAATTGGCTCTGCTTTCCGGTCTATGACGCCCCTCCGGCGTTTGGGGCGCTGCTCGACCCTGACCGTGGGGGTGCGTGGCGCATGGGACCGGAAGTGCCCGCCTTCGGACGCCAGCGCTATCTGGACGCCAGTGCGAACCTCGTTACCACGTGGATGAGCGAGGCGGGTGATCTGGAGCTGACCGACACGATGGCCTGGCCCTGGGATAACCGGACCCCCTCGGACGGGGATGGGGACCGCCGGGTGGTGCTGCGCCGGTTGCGCTGCGTTCGGGGGGAGGTGGCTGCGGTCTTGGAGATCGTGCCCCGCTACGACTTCCGTGCCGGGACCTCGCTCAGCAGGGTGCCCGGCGGGCTGGCCTTCGACCTCGGCGGGTATCGCCTCGGGTTCTGGGTCAGCCGCCAGGTGAATGCCAGTGAGGGCAGGGTGCAGGCAACGTTTCGCCTGACGGAAGGCGAGGAGGTCTGGGCGGTCCTCGACCTCGGCGGGCACCCGGCGGACTGGTCGGTGGAGCTGGCCCGGGATGCAATGGCCGAAGCCGTCCGCTACTGGCACGACTGGATCGGCAAGCTGGACGTGAGCGCGGCGGGCAAGCGTGCGGAGCGGGTGGGCCGGTCGGCGCTCACGGTCCACTTGCTCAGCTATGCGCCCACCGGTTCCCCGGTGGCTGCGCCAATCACCTCCCTGCCCGAGCGGGTCGGTGGCGGCCGCAACTGGGGCTACCGCTACGCCTGGGTGCGTGACGCCTCCTTATCCCTGACGATGCTCATCCGGCTCGGAGAGACCACCGCCAGCCGGCGATATATGGACTGCCTGACGACCTATCGCTCATCGACAGAATCCCCCCTCCAGATCGTCTATGGGGTTGGCGGCGAACTCGACCTCCCGGAGCATAAGCGCACCGATCTTGCCGCCTACCGCCGCTCCCTTCCCGTCCGGACCGGCAACCGGGCGTGTGGCCAGCGCCAGCTCGATTCCCTCGGATTCTTCGCCGAGTGCGCTCTGGCCTACCTTCAGGGAGGTGGCCATTGGCAGGACGGCTACTGGGAGATGGTCCTCCGTGCGGCGGACTACACCGCCGACCACTGGACGGAGCCGGACAACGGGATCTGGGAACTGCTGACAGAGCAGCACTTCGTCAGCAGCAAGGTCATGAGCTGGGTCTGTTTGGACCGCGCCGCGCGTATCGCCCAAGAGATCGGCCACAGGGCGGAGGCCGCTCGCTGGCGGGAAACGATGGAGGTCATTCACACGGACGTGATGGAGCACGGCTGGAGCGAGCGCCTCGTCGCGTTCCGGCAGCGCTACGAGGCCGACACCCTTGACGCCTCGGCGCTGCTCATCGGCATCATGGGATTACTCCCGCCCGAACACTCGCGTGTCCTGGCAACGGCGGATCGGATCGCAGAGACACTAGCGATCGACGGCTTTGTCCATCGCTACCTGCCGGGAGAGTTGCCCGAGCAGGAGGAGGCGACCCGGCCCTTGGGCGAGTTCGAGGGCGCCTTTCTCCCGTGTACCTTCTGGCTCGTGACGACCTACGCTCGGGCGGGCCGCCTCGCGGAGGCCGAGAGGATTCTAGCCCGTGCCGAGGCAAACGCCGGGGAGTTAGGTCTGTTCGCGGAGGAGGTCGATGCCCGATCGGGTCAGTTCCTCGGCAACCACCCACTCCTCTTCTCCCAAGTCGAGTACGTGCGGGCAGTTCTGGAGCTTGAGGCCGCCCGGCGCCACGCTTAGATCTGGCCGGCGCCTCGGAGGATCGTGAGGAATTGGGCGGGGCTTACAACCCGGACGTCAGCCATCTGCCCCACCGAATGGAGATCGTCGTGGCCAGACACGAGAGAGCCGGCTTCGCCGACCACGGCGTGAGCGCGCAGGTAATCACCCCTTCGATCCCGACCAATCTGCGGCGTCTCCTCGGATAGTTCGGGTACCGTCTCAGCAACGGCAGGTAGGTCGGCAGCGAGGAGGTCCACATCGGCCTGAAGGATCCGAGCGACTGAGTACGCCCTGGTGGAGGTCTTCTCCCGCGACTAGTCAATCAAGGTGGCATTGGTGAGCAGTGTTGGCTCCTGCAAGGGGGCGGCCCCGACCACCAGCGTCGGCGGGCTGGCGTCATCGGGAGACAGCAAGGCACTGATGTGGATGTTGGTTTCAAGGAAGGCACGGATCACCGAGGCGGGTCGCGGTCACGTTCGAACGCGACCTTACCCTCTCTGGCCATGTCATCGATCAACTCATGGGAGAGCCGCTGGGCAAGTTCAACCGCTTGCTCTTCCGTTGGCTCTCTTATGAAACAAGGAGTGTGACTGTGCCGCAGAGCCCGCTCACCGAACTCTTGCTATCAGAGGAGCCTTGCTCCCATCTCCATCGTTCGAGAGGACCACGAGGGCGGGTGTCGGTAGAGATCGTGCACTCGATGCGCGTAGGAGGACAAGGCAGATGAGACGACACGATGCAAACTCGTGGAAGGGGTTTGTCCTGGGTCTCGTGGCTGGCGCGGCAGGCACCGTTGCGATGGGGGGCTACTGGCGAGTGGCGACGGCCGTGGCCGGCGAGGATCCGCGGGCCGCGACCCGCGGTGAGGGGCCGCACCCGCTTGACGATATCTCCTTGATCGGGACACATCACGAGGAGGAGGAGTCGTCGACGGCCGCGATAGGACGCATCGTCTACGAGCGGTTGGCCGGACAACCTCCCCAGGAGGCCG
>JALYMD010000028.1 GCA_030773875.1 Chloroflexota bacterium
AGACGGTCTGGAAGTCGGCAAAGTCACCTGGAACGCCCAACTCTACCGTGTAGGTGCCCTCACCCAGCCCCTGGAAGCCGACGATCCCGTCCGCCCCCGTGGTCTGCGTCACGGCGAATCCGTCGGCATCACGCGTCACCGTCGCCTCGATGCCGGATTCACCAGGGCAGTCACGAACGTAGTTGTTCCCGGCGTAGGCCACTGGGCAGACCAGCGCCTGGACGACCAGGGCATTGGTATCACTGTGGGGAGGCGGTGGGGTCTGCGCCTCTTGGTCGACGAAGATCAGGGTGACCGCGTTGACACCCTCGGCCGCGTCGAAACTCAGCGTAGCCGGCTCGAGCACGGTCCCGGCCGGCTGGCCGCTCAGGATCTCGAGCTCGATGGCGGCACCGAACATGACCTCCAGCTCGGCTCCCTCGCTGGCTGAGGTGGTGATCTCATCAAGGGGCTGGCCATCTTGGGTCACTCGGACGACCATGCCTTCTAGCTTCGTGCAGTCGCTCACCTGGCCGTGGCCGGCCGGACAGTGATAGGCGTTGATGTTGACCGAGCTGGGAGGGGCCTGGGCGCCGGCTGGCAGCGCGGCTAGTACCAGGGCGAAGATCGCGAACAGGACAGAAGGGATCATTCGTGGATTCATGGTGGGGATACTCCTAGCAGATCTGGGCATAGCAGATCCGAGCATATCGGAGGTTGATCGGCGGACCCTCAGTTAGTCCAGAAACTTGGCTGCGGGATCCTGTCGGCTGGAGGACGCCACCGATGCAAGGACCGGCGGCGCTCCTTGACGAGTAGGCGTGATCCATGCCGGTTGCCGCCGGTGTCCTGTTGGCGGCGTGTCGTTGGGTTCCTAGGTGCGAATCTCCTGGGCGTCGAAGATGTGGGCCGCGTTGCTCGTCAGCGTGTAGGTGACGCTGTCAATGGTCATCGTCCCGGTGGCGACGGCGTCGCGCATCTGGGCGTTGACGTGGCCGGTCGAGACAAAGTAGGGCGGCCAATGGATGAGCGAGTTGTGCCGAACCGGGTACATCTGGCTAGTCGGAGTCCAAGAGAGCGTGATCATCGAATCCTGCAGAATCGGCTCCCCTTCCGGCCCCCACTCAGAGAGCGTGAGCGTCCAGCTCAACTGGGCGTGATCCAGGTGGGGCATGCTAACCGTGAAGGCGTCCTCCGGCAGTCCCTCCGTGGCGAACTTGTAAGGGTAAGTCCCGGACAGGACGCGATAGAAAGAGCAGGTCGGTTCACCGCCACCCGCCTGGGTCTCCACCTCGTTGGCCCCGACGCAACCGGGATCGTATTGGGTGATGGTGACGTCGACCTTGGAGATGCGCTCCGGCTCGCCGGTGTCGCCGAACGCCCGGTAGCCCTGGTCGTCGGCGGCGTAAACCTCAATGTCGGTGATGTAGCCGCCGTTCGGGTCGGTGAAGGAGAAGGTGGCGTGTGCGCCTTCGGTCCGGATCTGGAACCCCTGCTCCGAGGCGGCGGCGGGCCGCGCGGCAAGGGCGAGCGCGAGCAGCGCCAGGACCAAGAACGGGATTCGTCGCATCGTGTGGTTCAACGCTTGTGTCCTTTCTCCAGGTCGTGTTGACGGTCGTTCATATGGTTGGTGTGGTCGATACCACGCCCCTACTGTAGAAACCCAGCAAGCGGACGGCATCGGGCAAATCACGTAACTGCGCTTCTTAACCAGGAGATCCCCCATGCTTAAGGCGTCCGAGCCGCAGCCAAGACTGCTTAAGCACCCCCCGGGCGGCAGGTAGGGCAAGCCGGAACACGGATGAAGGAGCGGGACCGAGCCGAGCGATTCGGGATGTTCGGACCGTTGGGGGCTAGCGGATGATCCTCGCCCCGGCCGCGGTCCCAATCAGGAGGAGGTTCTGGCGGGATCGTGCTCTTGGGTGACGCGCGTGACAGCAGCGCGTGAGGTCCCGCCAAGCTTCGGGTAGAAGTTGGAGACGTGGGCGTCGATGGAGCGCCAAGAGCACGCGAATATCCAGGCGGCGGAAGAACGCCGCGCCCTCGGCAGGTCCACATTTGCGCCTGACGAGCGGCAGCGGCCCCGGCAGGCCTGACCGTCGACCCTCAGTCGTTAAGCAGAAACGGGCCGATAGTCTAGGGAAGGATGATGGCGACAGGCGTTGACGCGGACAGGCTGGAACCCTTTGAGGATCAGGCAGTGCAGCCATCAAGCGTGCATGGGGTAGGTCAGCGGCTGCTTCGGAAGGCTGACCTCCTGTCCACCTGCTGAAGCAGCAGCGGAAGCGGAGAATGCTAAGACGCCGGTGGAGTGCTGGTTTCCGAGGGAAAATGGCCGCTTGCGCAACCAGAACAAGGCAGCCAGATCCTCACCAGGCGAGGAGACTCTCCGGTGGAGATCCTCATGATCAAGCTGTTACCAACAGCCTTCTCGCCAGCATGGGCGAATAGATGCGGAGCGTCAGTCCAGCTTGAAGTATTTGAAGCTCTCGGCGTACTCCCCGCCGTCCGGGTTGCGAGCGGCGTCCTCCCGTGCCCAGGTGCGCACCATCTCCTCAGGATCCCAGTCGCCGAGCTGGCTGGTGTGGGCACGTAACGCGGCGAGTTTGACATCCATGCAGGCAGTGATGTCGATCCAGACATCCGGATCCTTGGCCCCGGCTAGATAGACTTCCTGCACTTTGTGCGGCTCCAGGCCTTCCGCCAGCAACTCCGGGAAGGTCATCCGGTCCCGGGCGGCGGGGTAGACCGCGTCGAGCGTCGCTTCGCCAGCGGCGCGGTGGTCGGGGTGATTGAGGTAGCTCTGCTCCACCCAGCGCACCGTCGGGTCCTGACAGACGACGACATCCGGCCGGAGCCGGCGAATCACCTCGACCAGTTCCCGTCGCAGGGCCAGGTCGGGGACGAGCATCGCGTCCGGGT
>JALYMD010000029.1 GCA_030773875.1 Chloroflexota bacterium
CGGCGGCGGTGGCAGCCGAGCGGATGGGTGGGAACGACCGCCGGGCGCTCGGGCAAGAGGGCGACGAACTGTTCCCAGACGGGCTCCAACAGCGATACTGGCACGGCAGGCACGGGAACCTCCAGCGAGACAGAGTCCAAGCACCTCTATCTTCGCCGGCCCGCGCCTGCCCCACCTGCTCCCTATTGCCGGTCGCTCTAAGTCTCCTTTTCATCGCTGCCCCTCGCGTTCGGCCGGAGCAAACGCCGCTTCGCCGTGGGCAGGGGCGTGGGCGCACAGAGCTCAATCGGGCTGGTGGCGGCGTGCTTGGCCTTGATGTCCTCGTCCTTGAGGTACAGGTAGGCCCGTGTGATGACGATTGAGGAGTGGCCGAGCACCCGCTGATGTGTCGCCAGATCCATCCCGCTTCTGAGGAGCGTGGTGGCGCAGGTATGCCGTAGCAGGTGGCTGTGCAGGCGCAGCCCCAAGTCTGCGCTCGTACGTTCCACCATCGACATCACGCCCTCCCGCCCCAACTCGAAGGCCTTGCTCTTCCCTGGCCCCACGAGGTCCACAGGCTCTTCGTCGCGGGCCTCGATCCACGTGTGGATGACCCGGGCGGTGCACTCGCCGAAAGGCACCAGCCACTCCTTGTTCCCCTTGCCACGGACCCGCACGAACCCGGCGGACAGGAAGAGGCCCGGATCCTCGATCCCAGCCGCCTCGGCCACACGCAGACCAGAGTCGAGCAGCAGGCAGACGGGCGCCCGGTTCCGCTTGGCGGCGGCGGTGTCACCCGTCAGTTACCGCGACCGGAAGAGGGCGACCATCTGCCGCTCGTCCAGCACCTCCAGTCGCTTAACGGGCTTACGCGGGAGGGCAAACTTCACGGGGCGGGCGAGATGCTCCTCATCCTCGAGCCACCGGACAAAGGCCCTGAGCCGGCGCATGATGGCCAGGGCCCCGCTGACGGCCCGATCGGTCGAGCCATGTCGAGCGTGGTCGAGCGGGGCCGCCAAAAGCCAGCGCTGGTAGTCACAGATCGTTTCCGTGGTCAGGGAGGCGGCCGTCAGCGAGACGCCCCGCCCCTCTGCGTAGCGTCACAGGCTCTTGAACGTGCCCGCGTAGTTGCGGAGCGTGTAGGGGGACAGGTTGCGGCTTTCTTTGGTAGGTGAGGAACGCCTCCACCAACTCATCCAGCGGCGAGTCGTCGGGAGGCTGCGTGTCGGTGCTGACAAGATCCTCCACGTTGATCGGCTCACACGTCGCATGACAGGTTCCCTTCACCCAGGCACCGCCGAACCGCCCGCACTTCACGGGCGCAGTTCGCCAGTAGTTCCTCTGTTGCCCTGGTGAAGTACGGTCGAGTTCCCGAAGCCCTGTCTCTGTCTTACCCCGGCCCCGCCAGCGCCGGGGCGCCGGTGATGTGGGAGCGCTCGCCGGCGGTGAAGGGGTTGCTCCAGGCGGTGCCGTCGTCCGTGAAGCGGTCCGGCCGGAAGGGGGCCAAGTCGAAGCCGGGATCGCGATCGACGAGGAGGTCGGCGACGACCTGGCCGACGATGGCGGCCCAGGAGAAGCCGCCGCCGTTGAAGCCCGCCGCGACGGTGAGGCCCGGCAAGGGATCGAACCGCCCGATCAGGGGCAGGCCGTCGGCGGTGAAGCCCATAATTCCCGCCCAGGCGCGGACGACCCGGCCACCGCGCAGCGCCGGGAACAGCTCCACGAGGCAGCGGCGGATGCCGTCGAGCACGGCCGGAGTGGTCCGCTCCGCTTCGTGTCCCAGTCCCTCGTCCTCGTCCAGCCGCCGGTAGCCGCCGCAGAGGATCTTGCCGTCGACGGTTTGCCGACCGTACTCCTTGTCGAAGTTGGTCCCGAACGGGTGGGGTAGGAGTGGCGGCAGGGGCTCGGTGACCAGGATCTGGCCCCGGGCTGGGACAATGGCACCGCGAGGCAACTCTGGCAGGAGGTGGGGCGTGTAGGCGTTGGTGGCTAGCACCACCTCGTCAGCCACGATCCGCTCCCCACCCGCTTCGACGCCGACCACCCGCCCCTCCTCCCGGAGCAAGCTGTCCACCGCCACCCCAGTCCGAATTGTCGCCCCATGGCGGCGGGCGGCATCCGCGAAGCCGTGGACGAGGGCGAACGGCCAGAGATGGCCGCGCCCTGGAGCAAAGGAGGCGCCGAGGATGGCCTCCGAGAGCACGGGCATCAGGGCGCGGGTCTCGGCCCGATCGAGCAGGTGGACATCCTGGCCGCTGGCTCGCTGGTCGCGGACGCTCTCCACCAGGTGCGCGTGCTGCTCCGGGGTGGTGGCAACGTCGAGGGTTCCCGGCAGCCGCAGCTCAAAGTCTGTGCCTAGCTCTTCAGGCAGATCCCGCATCAGGGCGAGGTTGGCGGTGGTGAGGGCATAAACCGCACGGCCTGCCACTGAATGGAGGGAGGATCCGGCCCCGGTCATGCCGCCATTGCGGCCCGACGCACCGGACGCGAGGCCGCGCCGCTCGAGAAGCAGCACCCGCCGGCCCCGTTGAGCGAGACGGTAGGCAATCGAGCAGCCGAGAACCCCGCCACCGACCACGATCGTATCCGGCCGCTCGACGCGCGATCCATCCTGCCGTTCCGTCACCCGCCCTCACCCTGCCCCTTGGGGAGCGAACAGAACTGCCTTCGCTCCTACGTTTATGAAGCGCTCGTAAGACGAACGATCAGGCCGACGGTTTCACTCATCTGTGCAGCATGGCCGGTTCTGTTACGTGCCATGTCCCACCCTAACGGTCCTAACGAGGGAAGAGCATGAAGATGCAGCAGCCCCCCGGATTCTAGCACCAGCCTCGTCCTAAGCGGCATGGTTCAAGAATGTGCCGAATGGGCCGGCCACTTTAGTGGCACCGTTTGTGCGTGTACTCATCCGGTTTCGATTTCGATACCCACTCGTTACGTATCCCGTTGTTGTGTTGCGGCCCCGCGCCGGCCGCTCGATCAGAGCGGCTAGTGGCGTATCGTTGCGCCGTGAGGGCGACGACAGGGCGGCCTATCCCGGAGTAAGCCTGTATGGACAGCTTCACCGACTTCGTCACCGATCAGGGCCTTTGGGCCACCGCCAGCGCTGACGACCGGCCTGCCGGTAGCGATCGCGCCCGCGCCTCCGGCGCCCTCGGCCGATCGGCAACCCCCGCCGACGTTCTCGTTGGGCAGTCGGTCCGCAAGGCCGCCGGGCCGACGCGGTCGGGGAGCGATCTCCGAGATAGCATCACCGCCGAGACCTTCGCGCGGGCAGCGGGAACGTTGGACGCTCGCATCCGCGGCGCCTCAGCGCTGGTCTGCTTCTCCCATCTGCGCTGGAACTTCGTCTGGCAGCGTCCCCAGCACCTCCTATCTCGCTTCGCCCGCCACCTGCCCGTCTACGTCGTCGAAGAGCCAGAATTTGCGGAGGATGACGCGCCGGCGGGTGTGCGCATGGAGCGGCGCGGGCACGTGACGGTGATTACGCCGCTGCTGCCGGCCGACCCAGAGCCGCGCTGGGGGTTCAACGACACAACCAACCCCCAAATCCGCGACCTTCTCGCTCCTGTCTTCGCCGACCTTGGCCTTCTTGGCGAGGAGAGCGGCACGCTCGTTGCCTGGTACTACACCCCGATGGCCTGGGGCGTTGCCCCGCACGCGTTCCAGCCCTCCCTCGTGGTCTTTGACGCGATGGATGAGTTGGCCAACTTCCGGGGCGCGCCTCGCCGTCTGCGCGAGCAAGAGGCGGCACTGATGGCAGAGGCGGATCTGGTCTTCACAGGGGGGCCGAGCCTCTACGAGGCCCGCAAGGGCCGGCACCCGGATGTCCATTGCTTCCCCTCCGGCGTCGAGGCGTCCCATTTCGCCCAGGCTGCGAACGGCGTGGGCCGCCCCGAGGATCTGGCTGCGGTCACCCGGCCGGTCATCGGCTTCTATGGAGTGATTGACGAGCGGGTGGACTTGGAACTCCTGGGGGCTATCGCAGCGGCGCGGCCGGACTGGACGCTGGCAATGATTGGCCCGGTCCTGAAGATCGCGAAGGAGGATCTGCCCCAGCAACCCAATATCCTCTATTTCGGGAAGCAGGAGTACCGCGACCTGCCGGGCTTCCTGGCCTGCTTCGATGTCGCGATCCTGCCCTTCGCCCGCAATGAGGCGACTCAGTTCATCTCCCCGACCAAGACTCTGGAGTACATGGCCGGCGAGAAGCCGATCGTCTCGACCCCGATCAAGGATGTGGTCGACCTCTACGGCGAGGTGATCGCCATCGCCGAGAACCCGGAGGAGTTCGTCGCTGCGATCGAGCGGGCGCTCGCGGAGGGACCGGCCGACCGAATTCGCCGTCTCGCCCGCGCTCGTGCATTGCTGACCCATCACGACTGGAATGCAATCGCGGCACGGATGGCGGCCCTTATGGGGGATGCCCTCGCTTCCCGCGCCCCCGCCTTTGCGATGACGGCGAGCGGCACCACGAGCGCCGTCGCGGCAGGCGTCCGGGCAGAGCCGGCCCTTGCGGGCGCTCGCGTGAGCCTACCCTTGGCCGGTATTCGCGATGAAACTCGCATCCTGCTGGATCGCTCTGTCACTGACGCCGCGGACGACTAACCCTTAATCCCTTCCACATAAGGTCGCTCAAACAGAACGGGGCGGATTCATAGCGAATCCGTCCCGTTCTCGTGCCGGGCCTCGACGACGGTAGGCCGCCTTGGGCCGACGTGCGCAACCCTATAATGCCAGCGTAGACGGATATCCCAACGAAGCTGGCGGCCTCCGGACCGGGTGCCGCCCTGGGTGGTGTGGCGGTGCGGAACCTGCTCGGCCGGCTTAATGCGCGACCGTCAGAAGATCTCAGGCGGATCGCCACCTTTTGGCAGGCGTCTAGCAGCGGCACGGATCGGGCGCGGCAGATTGGCGCGCTCTACCGGGGGATGACCGACCCGCGAGCCGTCCGCGATGCGTGGGACCACCTCTCCAGTGATGAGCAGAACATCGTCCGACTCCTCGCGCTCCGAGAAGACGGGGTGCTCACGATCAGCGAGATCGCCGATCACCTTGGGATCAACGAGTCAGCGGCACGGGAGACGGCGGCCGCGCTCTACCGCGTCGGCATCCTGAGCCGGGAGGGGGACGACGATCCGCTCCCGGTGGGCGCGGTGCCACGGCTGTTCTTGCCCCGAGAGTTAGCGCTGCTGTTTCGCCGGATCCAGGACGAGATCGAGGCCGGTGATCTGAGCGGGACGCCGCTCCGGGCGCTTCTGGAGTTGCTCGACGACGCCGAGCTGGAGGAAGCGGCTGAGATCTGGGGCATCCAGGTGATCCCCGGACTCCGCGAGCGTGAGGATCTTGGACGTCAGGTGCTCCATCAGATAGGTGATCCGGCCCGCGTGGAGGCTGTAGCCGCCAAACGCCGTCGCGATGCGCTGCGGCTCTGGACCCGCGTTCGCGACGAGCCGGGAGGAGCGCCGGTAGCCCTCGCCGCTGCGGCGGAGAGCGTAGGACTCGGCTCGGACGCTCCTAGTAGCGCTAACCGGCTGCGGGAGGCCCTCGCCGATCTGGAGACGGCACTGCTCGTCTGGCACACCTACCGGCCGGACGGAAGCCGCTGGCTCTTCGTACCAGCCGAGATTCGTGCACCGGCCCCACCCGAGCAGTCGCTACCACCCCTCACGCCGCTTGTGACGCTAACCGTGGACGCCCCCTCCTGGCGTCACCCACACGCCCTTGCCTGGGATCTGCTCACGGTCCTACGAGGACTGGTCACCCCAGGGGCACCGCATGGGGACCGCGCAGCGGCCCTACCGCGCGCCTGGTTACAGGTCCTGAACCACCGACTCTGGAACCCGGGCGATGACGTGCCGCCGCTGGACTATCTCGACTTCCTGCTCGACCTAGCCCTGGCTGAGGGGTTGCTCCACCGGCGCGATGAACCTGATGGCCCGCAGCTGGATGTGACGGGAAAGATTCGAGCCTGGCGGGATCGCTCGTTCCCCGAGCAGACGGACCGCTTGCGCGAGTCGTGGCTCAAAAGCCGAGACTGGATTGAGGGGCGGGGGCGGGCGGACATCGAGGTGTGGGGGGCGGACTGGCGAGGGTTTCGACGGCGCCTCCTGCCCCACCTGACCGAGCTCGACCCTGCGGCCTGGTACCCCGTCGAGTCGGTGGCAGCCTGGGTGGCAGCCCGCGAACCCGATCTCCTGGGCGCCACCTTCACGGCCGCAACCGCCCGCCACACCGGACGCCGCGACGAGCCGGACACGGAGCGACGTCAGGCCGCCGTCGCGGAAGCTGTCCGCGTGGCAATCGAGACCTCCCTGAACTGGTTCGGCATCGTCGAGCTGGCGGACGCTCCAGGAGGGATTCGCGCTCTTCAGGCCCCGTCAGCCGCACACGTGGGTAACCTGGAGGTGGAGGAGGCGGTGCCGGCACCAGGCGTGCCGGGCGCCCCGCCTCTCAGCGTCACAAGCGACGGGGAGATTCAACTCCGCCATCCCACGCCGCTCCGGGTCTGGTCGCTCTCGGCATTCGCCGATCCCGCGCAACTTGCGGAGGTGAGTGTCTACCGGATTACCGCCGAGACGCTTGGCCGTGCGCTCCAGGCAGGGTTTGACCTTGCGCAGGTGACGGGTTTTCTCGCCAAGCAGACCGGCGGTGGGCTGCCGCCTGACCTGGGGACGCGACTTGATGCATGGGCCCGTCGCTACGGCCGCGTTCGCCTGCGACGGGCGATCATCCTCGAGCCGGACGACGAAGGGGTGCTCGCTGACCTCCAACAAGCGGCCGTAGCCACCGGTCTGACGGTGCACCAGATCGAGGATCATCAACTCCTCGTCGAGCTGCCACCCCAACCCGCTGACGCCGAGCAGGACCGAGCGCAGGATCCCGAGGGTGTCCTTCTCGCACGGCTCCGGAGCAGGGGGTATACGCCTCAATGGGTCAAGGCCCCCGCACCTCGCTCCCCATCCGATGCGCCAACCGGCTCCACCCCGGACCCGGAATCGGCGACCGCGCGATCCTCGGCGGCCAGGGAGGGTGCATAGGACCACTGCTCGCGAAGCCTGACCGGTCCATCCCCGGAACTGGCACCAGACCTCCCTGTGGTGAGAGCAACCGGCTGGCTCCACCAGGGGCCGGAACTTGCGAACCGAGAGGACAAGGGCGCGAGCAAGCGAATGAGCCGCAGCAGGAGCCGACATCTGTGCCGTAGGGACGAGGAGGGATCACATGACCGACACCACCGTCACCAAGATCAATTCCCACTTCTCCCCCAAGGGAGAGATGGGACAGAAATACCTGGCCACCGGCAAGACGATGTCGATGCGCCTCTGGGAGAACGAGCAGCCCAGCGAGGCCAAGGAGGCAACGGCCCGGGCCTACGAGACGGTGGGCTTCGTGGTGAGCGGCCGGGCGGAGCTGCATATCGAGGGGCAGATGGTGCTGCTGGAACCAGGTGACTCCTGGGTGGTGCCCGAGGGCTCCTCCCACACCTACCGGATCCTGGAAGCCTTCACGGCCGTCGAAGCCACTCACCCACCCGCCAACATTCACGGCCGCGACGAGGCGTAGCAGCGAGCCCGATCCGACAACTCGTCAGACCCCGTTCTCTGGGTCAATCGAGAACCTGCGTTCCCGTCAGCGGGGCAGGAGGGGAAGTGGGCTGGGCGGCGATCAGGATCGCCGCTCGCCTTTTCCTGGAGCACCGGACCGCGTACCATCCGAGGTGCCCGATCGAGGGGGCGTAGCGTGCAGCGGGTGGACGAGCGAGGCGAGGTGGCAGAGACCCGGAGAGGCCGGCGGGCGCAGCGCATGGTGAGCACCCTGCTGCTGCTGGCGTCGCTGGCGCTTGGCATCGCGGCGGTGGCGCTCTACGTCCGCGATCGGCAGCAAGTGGAGCAGACCCCAGTTCCCCCAACCGCCGAACCCGGCAAGAACGACCTGGTTAGTGTGGCGAACGCGCTGAGGGCCGAAGGGATCGAAGTTGAGTATGGCCGGGGGTCGACGAGCTCACCCGATCTCGATCCGCCCGGACAATTGCTGGAGGTGGACGGCACGCCGCTCTACGTCTTCGTCTACGCGGACGTCGCTTCCCGGGAGGCGGAGTTCAGCGCCCTCGACCCAGCGTCCTTCAATCTGACCAGCCCCAGTGGCCGGCCGGTAGACCTGGGCACGCCTCACCTGACCGCGAACAGCAACGTGATCGTCGCCCTCGCGGGCGGTTCCCCAGACCTGGCCGATCGCGTCGATCGGGCGGTGGCGAGGCTGGCATAGATGACGCAGCTTGCCCCGGCTCCGCAGCGCAGGGACGATACGGCGGTAGCCAATAGTGCCGTCGAGGGGGGCGACCAGACCCTGCCGGCCGCCCCCCTCGCTCCAGAGACAGATTCGCGTCCGGGTGAAGAGGAGGACGATCACGGGCGAATCGGCTACGGGCGCTACGGCCGGTACACCCCGCTGGCGCTGGCGCTCCTGCTGATTCTCAGCCTACTCCTCCTCGGCATCTTCGG
>JALYMD010000030.1 GCA_030773875.1 Chloroflexota bacterium
TCGAAGAGCAGTTGGCCCACCTGGAAGCCTAGGTGATCATCCACCCACTCGCACTCCGGGGAGAGCGAACGGGGGGATGTTGCTCGCCGCGCGTTCGGTCGCAGCGGAGCCGGCTACTCGACCAACCTCCACCCGCGAGCGGAGCGCGACCGTGAGCCGATGCTGGCGCGTCATCCTGCTGACGAGCGGCGAACGCCTTGAGCAGCCGCCAGGCTCCGGGCTGATGACGATCGAAGGCATCCAGCACGGGACGCATCCGGCCAACGGCTCGACCCGAGGCGGTCGTTGCGGAGAAGCGGTTTCGGCAAAGGGGCGGCGCCACCTCCATGGATCCGGTATCGCGGCGATCATCCTGATCGGGTAGGCGAGCTTCATGGGGTCGAGGCGAGAGGAAACGGCCCAGACGCCGACGGAGTGTGACGCGGCAACCCTTGTCCGGAGCATCCTGAGGACCGACGTGCACGCGGTCGTCCGCTTTCCGACCGGCCTTGCTCACTATGTGTACGATGTCGTGCTGGACGGCGGTCTCCGGGCCGTCGCCCGGCTTGCCAAGGCAGACCAGGGGGAAAGCTTCACCAGCGCCGTCTACTGGCACCAGAGGCTCCGCTCGCGCGGCGTGCCGCTGCCCCGCCTCCTTGCCTTCGCGGACCGGCCACCCGACGGGTCCTTCCCCTTCATGCTGCTGGAGCGGCTCCCGGGCCGGGACCTGCTTAACGAGTACCCGGCCCTATCATCCATCGAGCGGCGCTCGTTGGCTCGTCGCATCGTCGAGATTCAGCGTGCCGTCGGGGAAATGCCGCTCAGCCCCGGCTTCGGCTACGCCGCGTCGTACGACGACCCATCCCTGCACGGGGCGTGGGAGGATGTCTTGCTCACCGAGCTCCGGACCGCCCGGGAACGCATCAAGGCGGTCGGGGCGGTGGCAACTGACCACGTCGACCGGGTCGAGGAACGAGTGGCGGCCTACCGGCCGCTCCTCGCGACCGTGAAGCCGCTCGCCTTCCTCGACGACACCACGACGAAGAACGTCCTGGTGCACCAGGGGAGGTTGAGCGGCATCGTCGACGTCGACGCAGTCTGCTTTGGCGACCCCTTGCTGACCCCTGCCCTCACGCAGATGGCCCTCTTGAAGGCCGGCTACGACACCGACTACGTCGTGTACTGGACGGACGAGCTGAAGCTGGACGACCAGCGGCGGGCATTGCTTGCCCTGTACACCGCCGTCTTTGGCGTGATCTTCCTGAGCGAACTGGGGGTTAGGTTCAACCGGGACTCTCCTACAGTGGTCGACCCGGCCGAGGTGAACCACCTGGTGGCAATCCAGAACGAGTTCCTTGCTCAGACATGAGAGCAAAGCCATCGCTCCCCTGGTACGCAGCGCCAGTAGCCCGTTCCCGCCTCCCACCCGGCCAGTCGTGAAGCGACTACGCGCACCCTCGACCGAATGAGGATAGCCCTGACGCCACCCGTCTTGAGCACACCCTAGTGGTGCGTCAAGAGTGAAGAGCCGGGTCGTTGCACGGCGCAGAAGGAAGCCACGAAAGGATGAACCCGTGGGCGATAGGCGATGCCATCGGCACGTTAGCCATAACAGACCACTAGGCACCGGCTCTCCAAGCATGGGCCGCAAGACCTCGAACTCTTCGTGCAACCACCAAGCACCGAGGGACAAGGGTGCACGAGTTACGGCTGCTCGCCATCTGTGAGCGCGGTCCACTGGTCTGGATGCGCTTGCACAGGGCGTTGTGGATCGTCCTGGGCTCCCTGCAGGCCGGGAAGAGTCAGCTGGGATAGCAGAGGTGTCTCCTAACGTGATCTGCGGGCTCGGTAACGCCGCACTCCTGCTGATGTGGCGAGGAGGAGGACGGTGACGTAGGTAGCCAGCGAGATGAGCATGCCGACCCTCAACGCGCGAGACTCAAATCGCAGCTCTACCGTGTGCTCGCCTGGCGGCACCGGCACCGCTCGGAGCAAATGATCCGCTTGATAAACTCGCGTCTGCTTTCCGTCGACGTACGCCTTCCACGCTGGGTAGTACACCTCACTGAGCATCAGGAGGCCGGCCGCTCCCGTTCGGGTGCGCACCTCGATCCGGTCCCCGCGGTAGTCCATCACGACCGCTGAGTCAACGGTAGCGTTCCTCGGCTGGTCCAACGGTGGTGGCTCCTCCGTCAGAAGCGCTGTCTGCCGCGGATCGACGCCCCCCGTCACGAGCCGCTTCAAGATTTCGCCCTGCTCAACCTGCTCCGCAGCGTGAACGATCCACGCGCGGGGCAGCGCGTCTCGGTTCTCGAGCACCGTGACCTGATCGTCCCGATAGACAACCGGGTGCTGACCAAGGAGGCGCTGCAGGTCCGGTCGGTCGGGCGGGACGTCGGCGGGGACGACGACGTAGCCCACGTTGAGCAGGTTGAGCAAGGGAGAACCAAGACCGGATTCGAGCACGTTTGCCTCGTGGTACTCCTGCGGCTTCCCGTTGAGGACGGTCAGATACTCGACGTAAGAGGCGAGCTGGAGCGGGTTGTAGCCCTGAATGTCCTGCAGTCCGAAGACCGTTGCCCGATTGTTGACCAGCAGCGTGGTTGTGCGTGCCTCAGCGAAGCGGTAACGGTACGGGGCCGGCGGCCAGGGACCCTCCTCGAGAAGACGGGGATCGTAGCCGAAGTAGCGAACCGGCTGAGACCGCTGGGCCGACTGAAGGAACGAGGCCGCCCCTCCCGCGGCGTAATGGGACTCGAGATCGAGCTTGAAGAAATGACCTTGGTCTCGTGCGACGATGCGATGACCGGTCCCCAGGAGATCGACGAAGACCACCACAGCGAGCGCGGCGAGCACCGACCAACCCACAACCCGGCCGGGCAGCAGTGGGTACGCCGCCGCTAGCAGGCCGGCAAGAACTAGCGCATACACGGTCGTGGACGGCACCATCACGGCGCGGGTCTGCACGAGAAGCATCGCCACGGCGGGTAGCAGCGCAGCGAAGACGGCGAATGTGGGCCGCCGTCGCCAGGACCCGAGGGAGGAGACGGTGGAGCCGGCCAGCATTGCCGCGCCGAGGTAGAAGACGAGCAAGACCCGATCTGGCCAGTGCCGGTGCAGATCCTCGAAGCGCGGCAGCAAGCGGTACATCATTGCGTGGAGCAGCGTCGTCTGCTTGCCGGCCACCACAAGGCTGCCCACCACAAGCACCGCGAAGTAGGGCGTGGCAAACCGCCGACGTGCGAGAAGAGGGGCGACGAAGGCTAAAGCAACTGTGGCCCCGCCTGCGTACCAGCCTGTCTGGCCAAGCAGCCGCTCAACAAGCTCCCGCTTCAACTCCCAGCCGCCGACGACGGCCTCCTGGCCGCTGTACCCGCCCGCCAGGTTGGATAGCGCGTTGAACTCCAGCTGAGGCAGGACGCTGGCAGCCGCCAAGCCAAATCCAAACAGGAGCACCGCCGCTCCGTGAAGCACGAGCATCAAGAAGCGGTCGCGGAAACGCGGCGCCGTACCCGGTGGATCAAGGAGCGTGCGATAGGCGAGGTAACTCCCTAGCGTCACGAGGGCGTAGTAGGCGCCCTGGCCGAGCCAGGCCGCGAGGATCTGGCTGATGGCCAATCCCGTCGCCGCCCACCAGCAGACCCGGCTCAGCCAAGTCCGGCTTCGGAGAGCCAACTCGACGCTGAGGAGGGTCAACGGTAGCCAGGCAGCCACTTGCACGTGCGCGGTGCAGCAGGGGGAGCGGTAGTAAAAGAAGCCGGAGAATCCGTGCGCTGTCGCCGCCACAAGTGCGCCTGGCACGGTCATGCCAAGCACACGGCTGAGGGCATAGGTGGCCAGGCCGGCCAGCACGAAGTGGGCGAAAATGAACACCGTGGCCGCGGTCGCCATCGGCAGCACGGTGAACAGGAGCATCGCCGGCAGGTACATCCAACCCGACTCCGGGTCCGCCGTAAAGGGAGTCCCCGCGAACTGGTGCGGGTTCCAGCCCGGGACATCAGCTGAGCGGAGCCGTTCGCCGAGGAGGAAAAATCTGGGGTAGAACTGCAGCGCCGAGTCGATGCCCACCATCGTACCGCCGAGGAGCAGGTGCCGGGTCGCGACTACCGTGTACACAAGAAAGGCCAGCACACCGAGGGCGTCAGGACACAGCCGCGATGGAAGGCGGAGACCGGAGGCGGTCAGGCGGACCCAAGCGATGGTCGTCATGACCCAATGTTAAAGGGCACACGATCTTGGCGTACAGCAATGGGGCTGGTGGGACGCGGGTCACAGCGAGGGAGTGAGCGAGGCAAGATTCGCCCGGAAGCGTGGTTCCACGGAGGATCTGTACTGCATCTTCTCCTCCAAACGTTTCGATGGGGGTGCTGCACTGGTCAGGCTACGCGGAGTTCTGGCGTTGGCGGTCCTACGACGGGCGCGGCTTTGACGGCCAGCCGGTGGCGGTCTAGCTGTAAGCTGAGCACCTGATGCTGGTCTGCCGCGATGAACCTTGGACGCAGCACCGCGTCACTTACCGGCCAGACAAGTACCG
>JALYMD010000031.1 GCA_030773875.1 Chloroflexota bacterium
TTGTAGAAGGGAGGCAACGCGGCCCGCGCCTCCGCCAACGGCAGGCCGTGCTGGTAGTGGTAGCGGCTGCCCTGGACGGCGCTCGCCCAATCCACGTCCGCCCAACCGCTGCCATCAGGGTTATCCGGCACCCACAGGCGGCGAGATGCCTCCGCTGCCGACTCCCCGTCTCCCATCAGGCTCCCTCGATCGAGCGGTAGCGGCCCTCATAGTTGAGCAGTGGGTCGTCCGTGTCCTCCCCGAGCCCGGCACCAACGACCTCGCCGATGATGATCCGATGATCGCCGCCGTCGTGGTCGGCCTGGACCCAGCAGTCGAACCAGGCGAGGGCGCCGGCGAGGAGCGGGCAACCCGTCTCGCCAACGGTGTGCGGGACGCCGCTGAAGCTTGCATCCGGCAGGGGCGCGCGGCCGGCAAAGCGCTCCGCGAGAAACTCCTGGGACCGGTCCAGTACTGAGACGGCGAAGACACCCGCTTCCGGCACCAAGCTCGCCATCCGCCCCTCCCGGTCCAGGCAGACGAGCACCAGCGGCGGATCGAGCGACACGGCAGTGAACGCGGCCACAGTGGCGCCCCGAAAGCCCTCGCCCTCCCGGGTGGTCACGACCGCCACGCCGCTTGCCCACCGCCGCCGCGCCGCCCGGATCGTTTCCGCATTCGCGTCGGTTCCTGACGGGCGGGGCACGGAGCGGCTGCCGGCACCGCTCGTGATGCCGCCGAAGCTTCCGCTCCGTGAAGGCTGTCGATCCCCTGCCGTCACCGCGCGTCCTCCAGCCGATCAATCACCGGCCGCGCCAGACCGATGATGAGTTCCACGGCGTCGTCCAGCGCCGCATCCCGCCCTCGGCCGCCACGCTCCCGCACGTGCAACTCGATGTCCGGGTGGAGCAGCACCCGCCGCCAGCGGTCTTCCGGCGGCGCGGTCTCAACCTCAAGCAGCGCGGCGATTTCCTTGTCCGATAGCTCGGCAAGGCGGGCCTTGATCTCCTCCAACGGCCGGTACTCCGCCTTCAGGAGTTGGATCGCCTTCAAGCGCAGGAGGTGACCGAGGTCGTAGGTCGCGCTCGGGCCCCGGCCGTGAGCCGAGGGGATAAGCCCCTGGCTCACGTAGTAGCGGATCGTTCGGGCATTGAGCCCGGTCTGCTCCTCCAGTTCGGCCATCGTGTAGCGGTACCGCTCCGGCGGGGTCGGCGGCACGCTCCGCCTGCCCGGTGGCGGCTCGGTTCCACGGCCAAACCCCCGCCTGTCAATGGCGTTGCCGCGCCGTCCGTTGCCGTCGCTCACCTGACCCCGCCCGGATCGCTCCGTCACCGCCCTGCCCCATGCCCAGCCACGCCGCCGCGGCCCGTCGTGCCCGCGAACCGCGCTCACTATCCGTCCGCGGCGGTGATTCCGCAACCACCGCGGATCAGCGCGGTCTCAGCCGGCCAATCCACCCCCCGGCTCGGGATGCGACGATGGCGAACGCGCAGACCATTATGGCGGCGGTCGCGTTCAACCCGGCGCGGATAGACGAGAGACGGGAGCGCCCGCAGCGCGGTGACCCCTTCACCCGATCGCCGGGACAACGCCAGGCGCTAGGAGGCCGGGGCGAAGCGGGCAATCGCACGGATCAATTCTTCGATCATCGCCTCGCCGCCGTGCCCCTCGTCGCCGACCACGACGAGTTGACTCGTGGGCCAGGCCTTGTGGAGGTTCCAGGCCGTCTCCAGGGGCGAACTCACGTCCAGTCGCCCGTGGATGAGAACGCCAGGGATCTCGGCAAGCCCGCCCATGCCGGCAAGCAGACCGTCCCCGCCGGCGAATCCGGCGTGTTTCCAGTAGTGGATAACCAGCGTCGCGAAGACCTGTCGGAACTCGTGTTCGTCGTATCGCGGGTCGGGAACGTGCTTCGGGTCGAGCGAGACGTGCGTGTCTTCCCAGGCGCACCAGGCGCGCGCCGCCTCGTCGCGGACGGTCGGGTCGGGGTGCGTGATCCTGTCGTAGTACGCATCGATCAGGCGTTGTCCCGGCGTTCGGTGGGCCGCGGCTGCGAACCGTTCCCATTCTCGCGGGAACACCCGCCCCATCGCCTCGGTGATCCATTCCACGTCGGACGCCGAGGTCGTCGTGACCGACGCAAGAATGAGTTCGCTCACCCGGTCCGGATGCGCCTGCGCGTAGGCCAAGCCGAGGGTTGTCCCCCAGGAGAGCCCCACCACGAGCCACCTCTCGACGCCGAGATGCGCCCGCAGAACCTCGATGTCGGCGACGAGGGCCGGCGTGGTGTTCGTCGCCAGGTCCGCGGCCGGGTCGGTCACGAGGGGACGGCTCCGCCCGCAGCCGCGCTGCTCGAAGGAGACGACCAGGAACGTGTCCGGGTCGAACCGGCGCCGGTAGCCGGTCATGATGCCGCTGCCTGGGCCGCCATGGAGATGGAGCGCGGGCTTGCCGTCCGGGTTTCCGGACGCCTCCCAGTAAATGTCGTTGCCATCACCCACCCGCAGGTGGCCGCTGGCGAATGGCTCGATGGGAGGGAACATCGCCACTACCTTCCTCGCCGCACATCCCTATCACGGCCGCCCCGAGGATACCCGGGCGAGGGCACCTAAGCCGGGTGGTTTCCGGATTATGGACGCTTTCATGCCATCCCGAATCGCGATCGTGCTCGGGAGACGCCCCCGGTGAGGCGCCCGAGGACGGGAGGGCAACTGCAGCGCTTCGACCCGAACAGATCCCACTTGGTGCGCTGGTTCACCGGAACGGCCGGCGTTTCCGGCCACCGCCTCGGCCGGGTCTATCAACCAAGTATCCTGACCGGAGCACGCGGCGGATGGCTGCTCCGTTGGACCGGCACCCTTCCTGCGAGTGGAGCGGGGCGAGCGCAGGCGACACCTCCGGTTGGTGCCGCGATAGGCGTGGCCCACAAGGACAACCACCGCGGGAGCGGAAGGAGCAAGGTAACGTGGGGATGGGAGACAACACTGGTGCCACGGCTGCGGCGGGTGGCGCCAACGAGGAGATGGCCGGGGATCTTCTGGCCAAGCTGAACGAGATGCTGGAAGCGGCGGGGATCTTTCTCGTCACCGAACTCCGGGACGGCCTGCTCATGCTCTCCGGTGAAGTTGACTCGGTCGAGAATCGTCAAGCCGCTCTCGATGTCGCCACTGCACTTGCTGAACCGCGTGCGATCAGGGTGGACGACAGCATCGATATCCTGCCCGACTCGCCGGATACGGCCTTCGAGGACGACACGGCCGACGGGTCGTCCGCGTTCAGGTATATCGATCCGGATCGCGATGACGACAACCGCGTGGACGCCGGGTTCGAGTCCGAGCCGGACTTTACCGGTGACATCGGCACGACCGACTCCGAGGAGGCCGCCGCCGAGGCGATCCCCTACTTCCCGCCCACCGACCCCGTGATCCGCCAAACCGACGACCGGGAGACCCTCGAGGTGGTCGGCGGCTTCTCCGCCACCTCGATGGACGATCAGGTAGGCGGAGCCAGCTTCGATGACCGCAACGATGATGACCTCAACCAGGCCGTGATGCGCGAGCTGGCCGAGGACTCCTTGACCATCGACCTCGACGTGCAGGCCGCCACGGTCAACGGGGTCGT
>JALYMD010000032.1 GCA_030773875.1 Chloroflexota bacterium
CGGCATGAACAACGCCGTCGTGGTCGACACCCCGGACGCTCTCCTCGTGGCAGACCGATCACGCGCTCAGGAGGTGCGGGCGCTGGTGGATCTCCTCGCTGGAGTTGGCCGCGGGGATCTCACCTGACCCGCACGCCCCCCACGCTCCCGGCGACCTCCGCGGATTGACGGGTATGCTTGCCGCGATCGGATTCCACGTCGGCCGTCGGCGAGCCCTAGCAAGGGCCGCAGGTGTCCGCTCTCCACCTGTGGTCCGTCCGAATCGACCCTTCTACGCGCAGTGCGACGGATGAGGCATCCGATGAACGAGCCCCTCCCCTCCATCCAGGCGCCAGCACTGCCACCGTCATCCCTGGCAGGTCACACGGTCGTCGTAACCGGGGCCGGCGGTCAACTCGGTGGCTTTCTTCGCCCGGTGCTCGGCACCGCCGGCGCCGGGAGGGTGATCGGGCTGGACGTCCGGGCAGGGGTGGGAGTCGATAGGGTGGCCGACATCACCGATGCGTCGGCGGTGCGGAGCGCAATCGCCGATGTCGCCCCCTCCGTGGTGATCCATGCCGCCGCCTACACGGATGTCGATGGGTGCGAGCGCGACCCAGTGCTCGCCCAGGCGGTCAACACGGATGGGAGTCGCCACGTCGCCGCGGCGGCGCGGGATGGCGGCAGCTACCTTGTCGCCGTGAGCACGGACTTCGTCTTTAGCGGTGAGGGTGGTGCTCCGTATGGGGAGGACGCCACCCCGGCTCCGCGCTCGGTCTATGGGGCCACCAAGCTAGCGGGTGAGCAGGCGGTCCTGAGCGCGGATGCTGGCTTTGCGGTCGCTCGCACCGCCTGGCTCTACGGTGGACCGGGCAAGCATTTTCCCCGCACCGTGCTGGCAGTGGTGCGGGATCGCGGCGGCATGGAGGTGGTGGACGACGAGGCAGGATCCCCCACGTTCGCCGGAGACCTAGCAGCCGCGCTTGTCGCACTCGCCGCGACTCGCGGGGCCGGCATCTTTCACCTCGTCAATGCCGGGCGGGCCACCCGGTTCTCGTTGGCTCGCGTGGTGGCCGAGGAGGCAGGACTCGACCCAGCGCTCGTGCAACCGACGACCACCGCGGCCTTCCTAGCCAAGTACCCCTTGCCGGCCCAGCGGCCGGCCGATAGTACCCTCGCTAACACGCGAGCAGCGGCGCTGGGGATCCACCTCCCCCCGTGGCGCGATGCCGTGGCCGCATACGTCCCCCAGCTCGCGGCCGAGATGGGCCTCCCTGGCCGAAACGGACCGACGACATGAGCGGCCAAACTCCTGGCGGCAAGGTTGTGGCGGGCGCTCAATCCCCGTCACTCCGAGGCGGCTCGGCTGCGGTGGAGCGCCATGGGGTGGCATCGCCTGGGTGGATAAGGCGGGCGGCCGCCGTCCCTAGCGAGCGCAGCCCTCGCTTGAGCCGGTTCATGACGCGATCCTGGGCGGCGACGATCTCGGCGTAGTCCGTCGCCGAGGCAACTGGGCCGACATAGTGGCCCTCCCGCTCTTCCAGTTCGCCGCGGTGGCGCATCACCCACAGGTAGACATCCGCTTCCGTATGGTGCGAAAAGCGGTCCAGCACCCCTCGCTCCCCTGCCACGGTGACGATCGGGCAGTAGATATAGTCGTACCAGTCGGCCGCGGCCTCCGACAGGCTGGCCTGGCGGTGCCAGATCTCCGAGAGCCAGTGGCGGTGCCCCTCGATGTGCTCCAGGATCTCCTCGTAACGACCCAACGCCGTCGGCCGGATATCGTGGTCCGGCCGGGTCTTGTCCAGATCGGTGCGGCGGAGAAACTCCGCGTACTCGGCCTGGAGCAACAATTCGATCGGTTTCATCGAGGCGTAGAGCGGAACGCGAATGTGCCCTTCGATCACCTCAGCGTCGATGAAGGCAGCGCCACGCTCCCGGGCCACCGAGACACGGTGATTGCCATCCTTGACGAAGTAGATGTCGCCGACTTTGTAAAGCTGGATCGGGGGGAGCGTGACGTCGTCGTAATAGGCGCGGTCGACGTTCTTCCATCGCCGGGCGGTGTGACTCTGCCGGGGCAGGAACTCCCGGTCGAAATCTTGGAACCGGTCCATGCTACCGACGATCTGGTCGAGCGGGACAACCTGAACGCCCCGGTAGCTCTCTCGCTCCGGCGAGAGGCGGCGGCGGACTTCGTTGTACGGGATGAGATCGTTCGGACGGCGACCGACCGCCGCCCAAAGATCGTGCAGGAACGCCTTGTGGCGCGCGCGGTCGAAGTCGGCACGGACCTGCTCGTCTACCATCCGGGCCGCCCCGGCTCTAAACCAGGCTGCGGCTCGTGCGCTCGGTCCCGGTCGGGAAGACGCTCTGCGCCGCCAATGACGGCCTCCGCTCCGACCTGAGGATCGGTCCTGGCCGCGGAGAGAGCGACACCGTCGGCTCCCTGCTCGATATCGATTACCTGGTATGGGTAGACGTTGATGACCTGCGTCTGGTCGAAGGTTGCCACAAACGGCTGGGAGCGGTCGTAGATGTGGACGTGGCCGTGGAGGTGGTAGGCAGGCTTGAACCAGGTCAGAAAGCGACGGATCGCCTTGAAGCCCCGATGGGCCGGGTCGGGCGCGTCATTGACGTCGCGTGGCGGGGCGTGGGTGATCAGCACGTCCAGCGCGCGTCCGGTGCGGATCCGGTTCCACCAGAGCCGCGGCGCCATCCGCGCGATGATCCAGAGCATCTGAGCCTCGGTGTACTGCTCTGGCTCATCTTCACTGTAGCGAGGGGAGCCGGGTAAGCCGGCCAGAATCAAGCCGCTGGAAGGATCCCGCAGGACCTTGCCGCCGAGATCAATGCAGCCCAAAGGAAGGTAGCGCTTGCCCCACGCGCCCCGCGTCAGTTCTTCCGCGTGGTTGCCAAGCACGTAGTAGAGCGGCTTGTCCAGCGCGTCGACCAGGAATTCCAGGTAGCGAGCGGGCAAGTCTCCACAGGAGAACACCACCGAGACGTGTGGCATGCGCTGCCGCAGCGTCGCGCTGTGAATCCGCTCGTCGATCTCGTCGGAGACGGCAAGTGCGTGAATCGGCATCTCTTTACAAAGATAGCGCAAACGGAAACGGGAGGCTGGGAAAGATCGGGATCCCAACGCCCGGGAAGAGCGAGGAGCCACTGAGCAGTCCCGATGCACTGGGAAACGCCGACGGCGGGAACAGCAAGTGCCGTTCCCGCCGTCGCTGAAGGCGATCTTGCTGACCAGGAAAAGCGCTTTAGCGCCGTCCCTCCCGGGCGCGAAGGGCAAGTCCACCTGCCGCGAGCATGCCCGCCAGCGCGGCGAAGCCGGCTACCAGCACACCGCTGCCGTCCGCCGAGAAGGCGGTTCCGACACCGGACGCCGGAGTGGTGGTGGTCGTCGCGACCTCGTTATCCCCGCCGCCAACCGCCGAAGCGGTGGCGGTCGTCGCGGCTTCGTCATCCCCGCCGCCAACCGCGACAGCGCCACCACTGACGTTGGAGATGTCACCGCAGGCGATGTAGACGCCGAGTTCTTCGCTTGAAAGGAGGACGTTGATCGCGTACGGAGTGTCGCCGGTCAGGTCTTCCAGCGACACGTCGACGGTCGTCTCGCTCAGGCCATCCTCATCGACATCCGTCAGTTCGAAGGCAGGGTTCGGATCGAGGTCGTCACAGGTGCCTTCGTAGATGTTGGCCGGGTGACCGCCGACGATAGCGTCGCCGGTGAGTTCCAGCGTAATGTTCGTCTCGTCACCCTCGGCCGTGAGAACCGCCGTGCCGGTCACCCCTGAGTCATTGAGTTCGTTCAGATCGAACTCCACGCTCTCTTCATCCTGCGCGGCCGCCGGGCCCACGGCTGTGAACGCCGACATCGCCAGCACCACGGCCAGGACGGCAGTGACCCGCCTCACCCCGCACCAAAGCATCCCCGTTCCTCGCATTCCCCGCTCCCTCCTGCTGCCGCGACCCGGCGGATCGTGGCCTACCGTCGCCGGCCCATACCGGCGTCTTGCGCTCTAGCCTCGCCACGTTCCGCGCACCGCGGACCGCCATCCGGCGAAGGCCACCGGTCAGCGTACCCGCCGCGTCGCGGAGGCGCAAGGGAGATCGTGAACCGAACGAGGGAGGAAAGGAGATGCTTTGGCCAAAAGGTGGAGCAGAGCGCCCGCGCGTCCTACCCCTCGCCCCGCGCTTTGCGGACCAGGGTTCGGACTTCGGCCGGGCTGAGATTCCCGAGCGGACGCCCAAGGAAGGTCTCGATCTCTCGTTTGTTGCTGTAGCCGAGCGGTCGTGCCCAACCCCAGAACGCGGTCCAGGAGTAGTCCTCCAGCTCCGGTTCCTGGTCCGCACCAGGCGTTCCCATCGCTGACGAGCGGGACTGCCCGCGCGGCGCGGTCACGGTCGATCGCCCACCGGTTCCGGCCCCGCTCGGCGCGGCTCCGCGATCCCGGCTGGCGACAAAATCGATGGGAGGCGAACCGCCGCGGCTCCCGGGGGGAGGGCCGATGCGTTCGGTGGGAGCGGCAGCCCCCAAATCCACGCGCTCAGTGGGAGCTGGTTCGGTGGGCGCCGCGCCGGACGGCACCGGTGCAGATTGGTCGGGAACGGCAGAGCGCTTCGGTGCACTGGGAACAGGGGTGGCGCGAGACGAAGGGGGTGGAGGAGCCACACCTGCTGATCTTGGCGAAGGGACGGTGCCCCGTGCTGGCGGAGCGGGGGGGGTATCCTCATCGCCCTCGGCAAAC
>JALYMD010000033.1 GCA_030773875.1 Chloroflexota bacterium
GAACGGGGCGGGGAAGTCGACGCTGATGAAGATCCTCAATGGTGCCTACCGCCGCGACGGCGGGACCATTGTGTTCGACGGCCAACCGGTCGACTTCCACTCCACACAGCAGGCACAGGCGAGCGGGGTCAGCACGATCTTTCAGGAAATCAACCTCGTGCCCTACCGCTCGGTGGCCGAGAACATCTTCATGGGTCGGGAACCGCGTCGGCTAGGCTTCATCGACTGGCCCACTATGAACAAGCGGGCGCGTGAGACCTTGGAAGGGCTCAGCGTACACGTCGATGTCCGCCAGCCACTGATGAACCTCAACGTTGCCCTGCAGCAGATGGTTGCAATCGCCCGGGCCGTCTCGTTCGAAACGAAGCTCGTGATCATGGACGAGCCGACCTCCTCCCTCGATGAGCGCGAGGTTGAAACACTCTTTGGCGTCATCAGGGGCCTTAAGGCCCGGGGCGTCTCGGTCATCTTCATTACCCATCGCCTCGACGAGCTCTACGCCGTCTGCGATCGGGTCACCATCATGCGTGACGGCCGGACGGTCGACGAGCGCCCGATGGGGGAGATTGGCAAACTTGAGCTGGTCGCCCGAATGCTCGGGAAGGAACTCGGGGAGGTGCGACGAGCCGGGGCGACGGGGTTCGCGGAGCGCGGACACCGAGCCGTGGGTGAGCCGCTACTGGAAGCCGAAGGCCTGATTCGCGGCCGGGCGCTCCAGGGAGCGGATGTGACAGTCCGGCCGGGCGAGATCGTGGGCCTGGCAGGGCTCCTCGGTTCAGGCCGGACCGAGGTCGCGCGGGCGGTCTTCGGGGCGGATCAGCTCGAGGCGGGCGAGATCCGGTACCGGGGACAGCGACAGCGGTTCCGCTCCCCTGCCGAGGCAATCCGCGCCGGCATCGGCTTCTCTTCAGAGGACCGCAAGGCGGACGGGATCATTCCCCACCTCTCCGTCCGTGAGAATCTGACGCTCGCCGCCCTGCCGGTGCTTTCCCGGGCAGGGGTTGTCGATCGCCAGCGACAGCGGGAGATCGTCGATCGGTTCATTGACCGCCTTGACATCAAGACCGCCGGGCCGGAACAGAAGATTCGCGAGCTTTCCGGCGGGAACCAGCAGAAGGTTTTGCTGGCGCGCTGGCTCTGTCTCAACCCAAAGCTGCTGATCCTTGACGAGCCAACGCGCGGAATCGATGTCGGCGCGAAGGCCGAGATTCAGCGGCTCATTGACGAGTTGGCCGACGACGGCCTCGGCGTCCTCATGATCTCCTCCGAAATCGAAGAACTGACGGAGGGCAGCGATCGAGTCACCGTGCTTCGAGATGGCAAGACGGTCGCGGAGATCGACCGCGACGAGATCAATCAGGACGCGATCATGACGGCGATGGCGCATGGCACCTCGGAGCCGGCCGTGGAAGCGGAGGTCTGATCCGCGCGATGGCAAACCCCGGCGGCGCCTCCGTCCGCACCCAGCCCCGCTCCTCCGTCACTGGCCGATTCGCGCTTCCCGAGCGCTTTCGGGATGCGGGGCAAACCTACAGTGCGCTCGCGGCCCTCATCCTCATCATTCTCTACAACGCCTTCTTCACCAGAAACTTCCTGACCGAACAGGCGCTCCGGGTCAACCTGACTCAGGTCGCGACGATCGTGATCGTGGCCACCGGTATGACGCTGGTCATCGCCACAGGCGGCATTGACCTTTCGGTGGGGTCCCTGATGGCGATCTCGGGAGCGCTCGCCGCAATCATCTTCATGAGCGAACGCGGCCCGCTGGATAACGCGCTGATCGCGAACACGCTCGCCTTCATCGTGCCGGTCCTGATTGCCGGCGCCTTCGGGCTCTTCAACGGTACCCTCGTCACGGCTTTCCGGCTCCAACCGATCATCGCCACGCTGGTGCTGTTCCTCGCCGGACGGGGCATCGCTCAGGTGATGACCAACGGCGAGCTGCGAACGTTCCGCAACCCAGGTTTCCAATACATCGGCATGGGCAGGCTGTTTGGGATCCCCTTTCAGGTGATCCTGATGCTCATCATCGTGGCGATTGTCGCCTGGGTGATGCGCTCGACGACGTTCGGTCGCTATGTGCTGGCAACGGGTGACAACGAAGCTGCCGCCCGCCTGGCGGGAGTACCGATCGATCGAATCAAGCTGGCGGTGTACGGGATCAACGGACTTCTGGCTGGCATCGCCGGGTTGATCGTTATCGCCATCAACTCCTCGTCAGACGCCAATCAAGTCGGGCAGCTTATGGAGCTGGATGCCATAGCCGCAGTGGCAGTCGGGGGCACTCCCCTCACGGGGGGCCGGGCTACGATCGTCGGCACGCTGATTGGGGCCCTCATCATCCAGCTCTTGCGCTACACCCTGCTCTCTCATGGCGTCCCCGATGCAGCCGCGAGGGTCGTCATCGCGGGCGCTATCGTGCTGGCCGTCCTGCTCCAACGACAACGAGGCACATAGCGGTCTGCCTCGGACCGGGTAGCATTTCGGAATGGGCTGAGCGCCAGCGTGACCCGGAACAGGTATCGACCGGCGTGTGACGCCGCGCGATACGGTCGAAGTAAGGACTGACGACGATGGCGACCCGTGCCACTCCCGATCTGCGCGGCGCTCGCCAGGGCGCTCAATGGGCGAGAACGGCCAGCGTGCTGCAGCGCCAGGGCGTCCTCATCGTGCTCCTGGCGGTGTTCGTCCTTGGAGTCCTGCGCTACGGCGAGAACTTTTACAGCAGCTTCAATCTCTGGGAATTGCTCCGCAATAACGCCTACTTTGGATTGATCGCTCTAGGCATGACCTTCGTGATCATGACTGGGGGCATTGATCTCTCAGTCGGATCCGTGGTCGCCATGTCGGCGGTGGTCGCCGCCCGCTTGAGTCCGGACGGCATCTACGTTGCCACCCTCGGCGCGCTCCTAGCCGGTCTCCTGGCCGGACTGATCAACGGCGTGATCATCGCCCGCTTTCGCGTGCAGCCCTTTATTATCACCCTCGCGATGCTCCTCGCGGCGCGAGGGATGGCCCTCATCCTGTCCGACAACGCGACCTACCCGGTCGACTTTCGCAGTGGCTTCGTCGACATCGGCCAACGCGAAATCGGACAGGTCCCGCTGCCGGTAGTTATCGTCATCATTGCTTACGTCTTAGGCTCTATCCTGCTGAACTTCACGCGCTTTGGCCGGCACGTCCTGGCCATGGGCGGAAACGAGGAGGCGGCACGGTTGGCCGGCCTCCCGATCTGGCGGGTAACACTGGGCGTCTACGCGATCAGCGGGGCTCTCGCCGGCCTGGCGGGAGCCATCTTAGCCGCGCTCTCCTACTCAGCGTCACCGATTAGTGCAGTCGGCTGGGAGCTGTCGGCCATCGCGGCCGTGGTCGTCGGAGGCACGCTTCTGACCGGCGGCATGGGCTCGGTGGGAACGACCCTCGTAGGAGTGCTCCTGATCGGGCTCATCTTCAACGTTCTCAACTTTGAGCGGGGCCGCGGCACGTTTGAGCTCAATGTCTATTGGGAAAACGTCATTCGCGGTGTCTTCCTGCTCGTGGTCATCATTCTGCAGAGCCGTCTCGCCCGTCGCTCGCTCGGTCAGGTGTGACGGGGAAGTGAGCGGACTATTCAGTGGTACTGAACGGGGCTATGTTGTAATCGATCGCGATGGCTGGCCAAGGAGTACACCGTCCCGTAGCTTGCGGGTAACTATCCTCCCGGGTGCCGCCCGTTCTCGTCACGAAAGGACCCCAACGGTTGTCAACTTCCCCTGATACCTTCGTCCGTACCCTTCCCAACGGGTTGTCGGTTCTTCTTCAGGAATCCCACGACGCCCCCATCGCCTCCTTCTGGGTCTGGTACCGGGTTGGCAGCCGGGACGAACGACCAGGGTTCACCGGCATCTCCCACTGGGTCGAGCACATGCAGTTCAAGGGCACCCCGTCGCTCGCCAAGGGAGCGATCTTCCGCGAGGTGTCGAAGCATGGCGGGACGCTCAATGCCATGACATCGAATGATTGGACCGCCTACTACGAAACGCTCCCGGCGGACCGTCTTGACCTCTCCCTCCAGATCGAGGCCGACCGCATGGCCAATTCCCTGTTCGATCCTGAGGAGACGGAGTCGGAGCGAACGGTCATCCTTTCGGAGCGGCAGGGGGCAGAGAACACCCCCACCTTCCTGCTCTACGAAGAGGTCGTCGGGGCGGCATTCCGGTCTCACCCCTACCGACACATGGTGATCGGGCACGAAACCGATCTGCGAGCGATTTCGCGCGACGACCTCTATACCCACTACCAGCACTACTACGCCCCAAACAACGCATTCCTCGTAGCCGTCGGAGACTTCGACGCGCCTGAGCTCTATTCTCGGATCGAGGCAACGTTCGGCCAACTCGAGCAGCGCGCGCAGATCGAGCGCCGGCAGGCCGTGGAGCCGCCGCAACGCGGTGAGCGTCGCGTCACGCTCCGCCGACCGGCCCCAACCGCCTACTTGCGCATGGCCTTTCACGCACCCAGCGCCAAGCACCCAGACACTCCAGCGCTGCTATTGGCGGATGCGGTGCTCTCCGGGGGCAAGGGGATGGGGCTCGGCGGGGGTGGCCCAATGGGCCGCTCGGCCCGGTTCTACCGGGCCCTGGTCGCAGCTGGTCTCGCCCGATCCGCCTCTTCCGACTTTGACCTGTACCTCGATCCTTACCTGTTCACGGTTGGGGTAACTGCCCTACCGGGGGTGGAACCGAGCCGGGTCGAAGCCGTGGTCGACGCGGAGATCTCGCGGTTGCGCGACGAAACCGTCTCAGAGATGGAGTTGGCTCGCGCTCTGAAACAGCTCAAGGCCCAGTACGTCTACTCCGGGGAGGGCGTTACCAACCGAGCCTTCTGGCTTGGGCAGATGGAGATGGTAGACACCCATCGCCGCGCGGCGTCACTGATTGGTGAACTGGAGACCATCACGCCCGACGATATCCAGCGGGTCGCCCAAACCTACCTCCGACCGGAGACCCGAACCGTCGGTTGGTTGGTCCCAGAGGGCGAAGGCGGAGGCGGCACAGACGAGGAGGATGTAGCGGCGGCTTTCCACCGGCGATGGTTTCTCAACCGATCGTCTGCAACCAGCGTGAACGCCAGATCCCGGCGCGCACCATTCGAGCGGCGAGAACTCCCGAACGGAACAGTCGTGTTGGGACAAGCACGCCCTGACGATCCGTCGGTGTTTATGCGCTTACGATTTGCGGCTGGAGCGATGCACGACACCGATGACCGGGCCGGTCTCGCCGCTTTCACCGCGCGCATGCTCTTTCGTGGCACCACCACTCGAAGTTTCGCTCGATTCAATGAGGAAACGGACAGCCTGGGCGCGACAGTGGGTTTCGAAACCGGCCGGCGCTTTGTCGAGGTTGCTATCCGTTCCTTGCGGGAAGATTTGCCGGCCCT